>DATGIY010000592.1:0-2843 GCA_035295475.1 Terriglobales bacterium | reverse complement strand
TGCCGCGGCGCCGTCCCTGGTACACGATCCTATACATCCAGGTCATCATCGCCATTCTGCTGGGGATCGCGGTCGGCCAGCTGTTTCCCAAGACCGGCATTGCCTGCAAGCCCTTGGGAGATGCCTTCATTGCCCTGATCCGCATGATGATCGCGCCGGTGGTCTTCTGCACCGTGGTGCAGGGCATCGCCTCCATGAGCGACCTGAAAAAGGTAGGCCGGATCGGGGTCAAGGCCCTGATCTACTTTGAGATTGTGTCTACCTTTGCCCTGGCCCTGGGTTTGATCATCGGCCATCTCTTCCGACCCGGGGTGGGCCTCAATGTGGATGCAGCCACGCTCGATCCCCGGGCGGTTGCCGCTTACGCCGGACACGTCAAAGACGTAGGCATCGTTGGCCGGCTGATGGACGCCATTCCCCGCACCTTCGTGGACGCCTTCGTTCACGGCGATGTGCTGCAGGTGCTGCTGGTCTCGATTTTGACGGGATTCGCCATTTCCCGCCTGGGCGAAGTCGGAGCGCGCGTAACGCGGGCCGTGGATGCGGCCGGGCGAGTCTTTTTCGGTATCGTGCGCATCATCGTCAAAGCCGCTCCCATCGGGGCCTTTGGCGCCATGGCCTTCACCGTTGGCCGCTACCGTATCAGTTCGCTGTCCAATCTGGCCGAGCTGGTAGGCACCTTTTACTTGACCAGCGTTCTCTTTGTTCTGCTGGTGCTGGGGATCATCAGCCACTTCACGGGCTTTTCTATCGTTCGCTTCCTGGCTTACATCAAGGACGAGCTGTTGATCGTGCTCGGTACCAGTTCTTCGGAAACCGTGCTGCCCGACATGATGCAGAAGCTGGAGCGCCTGGGAGCCTCCGCCTCGGTTGTCGGCCTGGTGTTCCCCACCGGGTACAGCTTCAATACCGATGGCACGAACATCTATATGACGCTATCGGTGCTGTTCCTGGCCCAGGCGACGAACGCTCATCTGACCCTGGTCCAGGAGCTGGGCATTCTTCTGTTCGCCATGCTCGCCTCCAAGGGCGGATCAGGCGTGACCGGAAATGGTTTTGTCACCCTGGCGGCGACTTTGGCGGCGGTGCCCTCCATTCCCATCCAGGCGCTGGCCTTGCTGCTGGGAGTGGATAAGTTCATGAGCGAATGCCGCGCCCTTACCAATGTGGTGGGTAATGGCGTGGCTACCCTGGTGGTCAGCCGGTGGGAAGGGGAGTTGAACGCCGTGAACCTGCGCCAAGCCTTGGCCCAGCCGTCCACCGCAGCGCGGGTTTCGCAGCCGGAACAGGTGCGGGCGGCGGGCAGCTGACTTCAAACGGCAGAATGTGGCTCCGAGCGCAGGCTGCGCCCGGGGTCCTCTGAAACGTTACAAATCTTTACGTTGCCCGCTGCACAAGGTTAGTAAAATTGAGCTCTCGCCTGTGCTCGGGCATTGAGCGTTTCGCTGATTATCCATGTGGATCGTACGAGTCGCGCTGAACCGTCCCTATACGTTTATCGTATTGGCGCTGGTTATTATTTTCATTTTTCCCTTCGTGCTGGCGCGCACCCCAATCGATATCTTTCCCACCATTAATATCCCGGTAATCAGCATCGTCTGGAACTACAGCGGCTTACCGCCAGTGGAGATGGAACACCGCATCGTCTCCAGCTATGAGCGCTCGCTGACCACCACCGTAGACAACATCGAGCACATCGAATCGCAGACCGTCGTCGGGCGCTCGATCATCAAAGTCTTCTTCCAGCCCGGCGCCAACACCCAGACCGCCCTGTCGCAGGTGACGTCCATTTCGCAAACCGTGCTGCACCAGATGCCGCCGGGCACCAACCCTCCGCTCATCATCATTTATTCGGCTTCCACCGTGCCGGTGTTGCAGCTGGGATTGCGCGGCGAAGGGCTTTCCGAGCAGCAATTGAATGATTACGGCCAGAACTTCATTCGCAACCGCATGGCCACCGTTCCGGGAGCGGCAATCACGTTCCCTTACGGGGGAAAGCAGCGGCTGGTTGCGGTGAATCTCGACATTCCCGCGCTGCAGGCCAAGGGGCTCTCTCCCGTAGACGTCATCGACGCGGTGAACGCGCAAAATCTCATCCTGCCCTCGGGCACAGTGAAACTGGGCTCCACGGAATACAACGTGGAAATGAACGGCACGCCGCAGACCATCGCGGAGCTGAATAATCTGCCCATCAAGAGCGCCAACGGGGCGACCATCTATTTGCGCGACGTAGCCTATGTGAGCGACGGATTCTCGCCCCAGACCAACATCGTGCGCATGGACGGCCAGCGGGGCGTGCTGCTGAGCATTTATAAGACAGGCGGCACTTCCACGCTCGATATCGTTTCCCGCGTCTACGGCATGCTGCCGGTCATCGCTTCCACCCTACCGCGGCAACTGGTGATGACCCCGCTGTTCGATCAGTCCATCTTCGTGCGCGCCGCGGTGCAGGGCGTGATTCGCGAAGCCCTGATCGCGGCCTGCATGACTGCCATGATGATTCTGCTGTTCCTGGGAAACTGGCGCAGCACGCTGATTATCGCGATTTCAATTCCGCTTTCGATTTTGACCTCGGTGGTGTGCCTCAGCGCGCTGGGGCAGACGTTCAACATCATGACGCTCGGCGGACTGGCGCTGGCGGTCGGCATATTGGTGGACGATGCGACGGTTGAAATTGAAAACATTGATCGCTACCTCGCGATGGGCAACGACCTGAAGCCGGCGATTCTGGCCGGGGCGCAGCAGATCGCGGTACCGGCCTTCGTTTCGACGCTGTGCATCTGCATCGTGTTTGTGCCCATGTTCTTCCTGACCGGCGTGGCCCGCTACCTGTTCGTGCCGCT
>DATGIY010000591.1:0-14705 GCA_035295475.1 Terriglobales bacterium | reverse complement strand
CGATGATGCCGATGGGCAAATCGCGCTGCGGATTGCGCGCCTCTTCCGCCGCGGTAGACACCGAATCAAAACCTATGTACGTGAAAAAGACAATGGCGCCGCCGCTGACGATGCCGGCAAATCCGGAGGGAGCGAACGGCTTCCAGTTACCGGGATGCACCAGCATGCCACCGATGACCAGGAAGGTCAGGATGGCGCCTATCTTGATGGCTACCATGACGTTGTTGGCTTCCGCCGACTCGCGTACGCCGCGCACCAGCAGCACCGTCAGGATGAAAACGATGAGGAAGGCGGGAATGTTGAAGTAAGCGCCGGTCCAATGACCGGCGTCCCACACCGGCGTGGACCATTTGTCCGGCAGGTTGAGCCCAAACGATGCCAGTTGTGCCTTGGTGTAAGCGCCAAAGCCGATGGCCACTACCACATTGCTGACCACATACTCGAGGATCAGGTCCCAGCCAATGATCCAGGCGAAAATTTCGCCCAGCGTAGCGTAGGAGTAGGTATAGGCGCTGCCGGCAATCGGGATCATCGAGGCCAGTTCGGCGTAACAGAGGCCAGCAAAGCTGCAGGCAAAAGCCACCAGCAGGAAGGAAATTGCGATGGCGGGGCCGGCGGCGGGGCGGCCATGCATCAGCACGCTGGCCGTATTGCCATGGCGAATCAGGCCGATGATCAGATCCATGACCTGGGCATGCAGGATCGACGGCACGGTGAAGTTCTCACCGGCGGCGGCCGTGCCGGTGAGCACAAAGATCCCCGAGCCGATGATGGCGCCGATGCCGAGAGCGGTCAGGCTCCACGGTCCCAGCGTCTTCTTCAGCCGGTGTTCCGGTTCCTCGGCTTCCGCGATCAGCTTGTCAATGGATTTCTTGGCAAGCAGTTGGCTGCCCCGGGGGGCTGCCGGGGGTTGCTTGGTTTGCTGCGTGGTTGTCTCTGCCACTGTGCTCCTGTGGGGCCGTGGGGGTAGTTGTAACGCCGGCCTCTGGCCGGCTGTGCATGCCTCGAACTGAGCCTAAGTCCTTAGCCTTGGCGCCGTATCAGGGCACGACCTCAAGTCGTGCCCTCGACAATTGCGATCAAGGCCGGCATTTGCTGCTCTACTGTTCACAGCGCCTGAAGGTGTGCAGCTACTGGCGCAGGCGGTGCCGACTTTGTCCGCCGCCTTAACGCTTGGCCTGGCCGCGCACCATCTTCTTCATCTTGCGTTTCTTGGAGCCACGAGCATAGTCCCGCTTCTTCTTGGGATTCTTCTGCTCCCGCTCTTTGCGCTTGGTGCGCTTAGCCTTTTTGCGTTCTTCCTTGCTCAGGTTCTTTGTATTTGCCATGAGTGCGTTTCTCTCTCCGTATCGAGTAGGAACATTGCCATCAGGCCTGAGAGCCGACGCCCAATGGCCGACGGCTGCCCTTAAGCCTTCTCCAGCTGGGCATACTTCTCCACCAGCTTTTTCAGCCCAAATCGAGGGAATTGTACCGTAATCTTGGCTTCTTCACCTTCTCCTTCGCGCTTGAAGACAGTTCCTTCGCCATACTTGGGATGGCGCACCCGCTGTCCTGGCCGGAACCCGCGCGCTCCCGTGGGCGGAGTGACCTCCACCTTGGGACGGGAGAACTTCTTGCCTCGCGAGGCGAAGAACTCGGCAATATTGTCGATGGAATTGTAAGTCGGGCCTCCATAACTGGGTCGGCGCTGACCGCCTTTGCGCCGGTCGGCTTCAGCATGCGTATTCCAGGCCAGGCTCTGATCCTCATCTTCGTAGGCATAATGGCGGTCCGAACGGCGCTCTGCTCCGCTCCATGAAGAGCTCACTCCCACCCCTGCACGAGGGCGGCGGGCAGACCCGAGATCCTCGAATAACTGGGGTGGCACTTCTTCCAGAAAGCGCGAAGGGATAGCCGCTTCCGGCAGGTCGGTGCCGTAGCGCCGCCGGTAGAGAGCGCGGGTCAGAATCAGAGAATTCATGGCGCGCGTCATACCGACATAGCAGAGCCGGCGCTCTTCCTCGACGTCGTCGGGGTTGATCAGCGTGCGCGAGTGCGGAAACAGGCCTTCTTCCAGCCCGCACAAGAACACCAGGGGGAACTCCAAGCCTTTGGCGGAGTGCAGCGTCATAAGCGTGATCTGCTGGCCGGCTTCGTACTGGTCGGTGTCGCTGATCAGGGCGGCATGGTCGAGAAACTGGTCCAGGGTCTCGCCGCGGTCATGCGAGTCCATGGCCGCGTTCACCAGTTCGCGAATGTTCTCTACGCGGGAGACCGCCTCCGGCGTGTCTTCTTCCTCCAGTTTGCGAATGTAGCCGGTGCGGTCAATCAGGAATTTGAGAATTTCGGCGGTGCTGGCCGGGCCGCCGGGGGAGCGGAAACCGTCGATGGCTGACGGCTGACGGTCGACGGGAGGATCGCTATCGGCTGTCGGCCTTTGGCTCTCGGCAGTAAGATCGCCGACGGCTGACGGCTGACCGTCGACGGCGAAATCACCCGTATTGTCGGTAGCTTGCCGGCTGCCCTGTGGGCCTCCCGCCCCCAGTTCCTCCTCGTTCTCCATTCCAAAGTCGAAGGAGATGTCCACCTGCAATGGCTCCTCTTCGCCTTGGCCGTCGGCCGTCGACCGTAGACCGCTGACCTGGTCCTCATTAGCCGTAGACCGTCGGTTGTCGACGACTTCGGGGCCGACAGCCGAAGGCCGAGAGCCGAGGGCATCCTCCTCCGCATCTTGACCCAGCTTCTCTACGAACGTGCCCGCCACCATGGCCCGGGCGTCGTCAATGATCTCTTTGAAGCCGCGGAGGGCTGCTGCCGCCCGCGCCGGTACCAGTTGCTGGTCGATCGCCTGCCCAATGGCCCCCCAAAGCGACAGCCCGGTATTCAGCGCCAGGTGCTCCAGCGTGTCCACCGTGGTTTTGCCGATGCCGCGCGGCGGCGTGTTCAGCGCCCTCAGCAGGGAAATGGAGTCATCCGGATTGTGGATGACCTTTAGGTAAGAAATGAGATCCTTGATTTCTGCCCGCTCATAGAAGGAGAAGCCGCCCACCACGTGATACTTGAGCCCATAGCGCCGCATGGCCTCCTCGAACAGCCGCGACTGGGAGTTGGTGCGGTAGAGCACGGCCGCGCGCGCCTCATCGCCTCGTCCCGCCGCCTGCTGCAGGTAACGGGAGATATAGTCGGCCACGAATAAGGCTTCGTTTTCCCCATCGGGAGCCTCGTAGTAGCCCAGCTTGGCTCCTCCCTGGCGCGAGGTCCACAAATTTTTGCCCTTGCGGCGCACATTGTTGGCCACCACCGCCGAGGCCGCCTGCAGGATGTTCTGCGTGGAGCGATAGTTCTGCTCCAGGCGGATGATTTTGGCGTCGGGAAAATCCTTCTCGAATTCCAGGATGTTGCGGATGTCGGCGCCGCGCCAGGAATAGACGGACTGGTCCTCGTCGCCCACGGCGCAGACGTTGTGCCGCGTGCCCGCCAGCAGGCGCATCAGTTCGTATTGCGGACGGTTGGTATCCTGATACTCATCTACCAGGATGTATTGGAAACGCCGGTTGTACTTTTCGCGTACCTCGGGCACAGCCTTGAGCAAGCGCACAGCCTCCAGCAGCAGGTCGTCGAAGTCCAGGGCGTTAGCCTTGCGCAGTTCCTGGCGGTAGATTTCGTAGATATGCGCCACGCGCTCGGTTTTGGGATCGCGCGAGTTGAGATAGACCTCCTGCGGGTCGAGCATGTGGTTCTTGGCCCAGGAAATATGGGACAGCACGGCACTGGGTTTGGTCTGCTTGTCGTCTACGCCGAGGCGGCGCATGGCGCCCTTGACCACCATCTGCTGGTCAGTTTCGTCGTAGATTACAAAATCTTTGCGGAAGCCGATAGGTTCGCCGCCGCTGGCCGAAGGAATGCGCAGGGCCTCGATGTCGCGGCGCAGCAGCCGCACACAGAGAGAATGGAAAGTCGATATGAGCGGCTTGGCCAGCGTGTGTCCGCCTGCCAGCTTTTCGACGCGCTCGGCCATTTCCGCAGCCGCCTTGTTGGTAAAGGTGACGGCCAGGATGGAATCGGGCACCACGCCGCAGTTGTCGATCAGGTGGGCGATGCGGTAGGTGATGACCCGAGTCTTGCCGCTGCCCGCGCCCGCCAGGATAAGCAGCGGCCCGTCCGTGCTCTCCACGGCCTCACGTTGCTGCGGATTGAGTTGATCCAGAAACGACAAAACCTTGCTCGCTTTGGGGCGGAGGTATCTGCCCCGTATCGCAGGAGACGTTACAAGCAACGTCTCAACCGAATATTAGAGACGCAGCCGGATACGCTCTTGTGTTGCTCCGATCCCGTTACTCTGCCTTGGCTTTTTCCGCCCGCTGGGCCGCGCAGGCCTCACAGGGGCAATACTCACGTAGAAATTCCCAGGAGTAGATGCCCAATTCGTGGCCGTCATTCCAGCGGAAGCGGATGGCGTACTTGCCCACCGGCTCTGCCTGCAGCGGCTTGGCCGCAGCCTTGAACATGGGCAAGGCTCCCGCGGCGGGCTTCGGCGCTTCCCCCGGTTCGCGCCCGCTTTTGCCCCGCTCATCATCGCAGAGGGCGCAGGGACAGGCGTCGCGCAGCCACTTGAAACTGTAGCTGGAGTGGTGCCCGTCCTTCCACTCGATGTCCATGCCCGTTCCCGCGGTCAGGTTCACCTTGACCGACTTGGGATCGGCATTGGGATTGAGGGGCATACTGCCAGTATCGCACAGGGAATTGCGTCAAAGGACGTGGGTGGCACGGGCCCTCAGTTCTGCATTATGTCCGGCGAGAGAATCGGGCTTGAGCCTCTGTCGCACATTGTTTACCCCAGCGGCTAAAGGCGGTTTTATTGCCCTGTGCAAACGCAGCGCTAAAGCGCTGCGCCACCCAAAGTCAAACTGTGAATCGACCTGGTAATGGTCAGTTCAAACTGAGCCACTACCACTGCCATCGATTTTGCGGGTTTGTCCAAACCGGCTTCCATCCGGTAAAATCAGGATTTGACCCGCTAGTTCGTTACTATTCTGGAGCATCCATGGCACGCGTATGTGATATCTGCGGCAAGGGGCCGCAATTTGGCAACACCATCAGCCACGCCCATAACACCAGCCGTCGGCGCTGGAACGTGAACCTCCGCCCGGTGCGAGCGATCGTAAATGGTGCCACCCGCAAGCTGCGCGTCTGCACTTCCTGCCTGCGCAGCGGCAAGGTCGTGAAGGCCTAGACCGCTTTTTCGCCACAGAGGACACTGAGAGCACAGAGAATTTGCAATTTAGCAATTGGTAATTTGCAGCCTCGTGCTCCATGACGCCCGACGCTGCTGGGCTTGCCTTCGATTCTCGCGAAGCAATGCGACTTGCTTCCTGAACAATTGGCAATTACAAATTACTCAATTACACATCCCTCTGTGTCCTCTGTGGTGAAGAGCCCTTTTAAGCCAGGGCGATGACGTCAATCTCCACTGCCACGTCCTTGGGCAGGCGGGCTACCTCCACGGTGGAGCGGGCGGGCGGAGCCGATTTCCAGAAGCGCCCGTAAACTTCGTTCATGGCCGCGAAATCCCCCATATTCTTCAGGAACACGGTGGTGCGAACCACGTTCTCCAGGCCGGTGCCTGCAGCCTTCAAGATGGCTTCCAGGTTCTTCAGCACGCGCTCCGTCTGAGCCGCTACGTCGCCGCTTATAATCTGGCTGGTGGCCGGATCGATCGCGATTTGACCGGATATGAAGACAAGGCCGTTGGCTTTAATCGCCTGAGAGTAAGGTCCGATGGCCTGGGGCGCATCTTTGGTGGCTACGACGTCTCGCATGTGTCCTCCGGTAAGTGTGGTGGCCAGCTACCACCTGTGCGACAGCAAGCAGTTAGCAATTAGCACTTAGCATTTAGCCGGTGAGCGTCTTTGCTGGCGAGACGCTGAAATCTACACGTCCTCGTTTGAGCATTAAGGTTGATGGGCTAAGTGCTAACTGTTAAATGCTAACTACTGAAACTGGAACTGGCCACTGACAACTGGCCACTGGATCAGATCTTTTGCACCCTCTGCACGTCGTGCACGCCGCCGATTTTGCGCAAACCGGCGACAATCTGTTCCAGGTGCTTGAGATCCGCAATATCCACCACGATGTCGATATTGGCCTGGCTATTGGCGGTGCGGACTTCAATGTTGCGAATGTTGGTATTGTCGTCGCTGATCACGGCGGTGATCTGCTTGAGCATGCCGGCGCGGTCGTCGCAGAAAAGCGTGAGCTTCACCGGGTAACCGGATGCGGCGGCATCGCTGCGCGCCCACTCCACCGCGATGCGCCGCTCCGATTCATACATCAGATTGGTGACGTTGGGGCAGTTGCGGGAGTGTACGGCCACGCCCTTGCCCCGTGTGACGTAGCCGACGATGTCTTCTCCACGAATGGGATTGCAGCAGCGCGCCCGGTACACCAGCAGATCATCGTGCCCCTTCACCTTGATGGCATTGTGGTCGCCGCCGAAGACGCGGCGTACCACGCTGGTGATGGCGCTTTGCTTCTCCTCGTCGCCTTCACCAGGCGATTCCGAGGCCGCGGGCGCCAATTTGGCCAAGGCCTGCCGGGCGGAAAACTTGCCGTAGCCAATGCCCGCCAGCAGGTCATCCCCTCGCCCCAGCCCGTAATCCGAAGCCACCCGCTGGAAATCCGCCTCCTTGATGTCTTTGAGCGCCACCCGGTACTTGCGCGCCTCCTTCTCGATCAGCTTGCGTCCGATCTCGATGGCGCGCTCGCGCTGGTGCACGTTGAGCCAGTGCTTGATCTTGTTGCGCGCCCGTGACGACTTGACGATGCCCAGCCAGTCGCGGCTGGGATGATGGCCGGGCTGGGTGAGAATTTCGACGATATCGCCGCTGTGCAGCTTGTAGCGCAGTGGAACCATTCGCCCATTGACTTTGGCGCCGACGCACGTATGCCCCACCTCGGTGTGAATCGTATACGCGAAGTCTACAGGGGTAGCGTCACGGGGCAGGATGACGACTTTGCCCTTGGGCGTGAAGGTGTAGACCTCTTCGGGGTAAAGATCAATTTTGAGCGTGGAAAGGAACTCGCTGGGGTCGGAAACGTCGCGTTGCCATTCCACTACCTGGCGCAGCCAGGCCAGACGCTGCTCGTCTTTAGCGCTGACCGGCCCATCCTTGTATTTCCAATGGGCGGCGATGCCTTCCTCCGCCATTTTATGCATTTCCTCGGTGCGGATCTGCACTTCGAAGGGATGCCCATCTTCGGCGATGACGGAGGTGTGCAGCGACTGGTAGAAATTCGGCCGCGGCATGGCGATGAAGTCCTTGATGCGGCTGGGCACCGGCCGCCACAAGTTGTGAATGATACCCAGCACCGCGTAACAGTCCTGCACGCTGTTGGTGATCACGCGTACAGCGAACAGGTCGTACATCTGGTCCACGGAGATGCGCTGGCGCAGAATTTTCTGATGAATGCTGTACAGGCGCTTGATGCGGCTCTGCACTTGCGCTTCAATGCCGGCTTCTTTGAATTTTTCGCGGAGAAGCTCCTCGATTTTCGCCAGAAAATGCTCGCCGGCCTTGCGCCGTGATTCCACCGCGGCGTGTACCTGCTCGTAGCCGATAGGATCCATGTAGCGGAAGCCCAGATCTTCCAGCTCGCCACGGATTTTGCCCATACCCAGGCGGTGCGCGATGGGGGCGTAAATCTCCAGCGTCTCCTTGGCGATGCGCTGCTGGCGCTCGGGGGGAAGGTGCTCCAGGGTACGCATGTTGTGCAGCCGGTCGGCCAGCTTGATGAGCACCACGCGGATGTCATCCACCATGGCCAGCACCATCTTGCGCACGTTCTCCGCCTGCCGTTCTTCGCTGGAGGCGAAATCAATTTTGCTGATCTTGGTGACGCCTTCGACGATGTGCGCCACCTGCTCGCCGAATTCTTTGCGAATGTCGACAATGGTGACTGAAGTGTCTTCTACAGAATCGTGCAGCAGGCCGGCGGCGATGGCGATGGGATCCAGCTTCATTTCCGCCAGCACGCAGGCTACTTCCAGGGGATGCACCAGGTAGGGTTCGCCGGAAGCGCGCTGTTGTCCGCTGTGATGCAGCAGGGAATAGTTATAGGCTTGCCGGATGATTCCCAGATCGTCGTTGGGACGATAGGACCGGACCCGCTTCTGCAGTTCGCGGAAGCGGGTGACCGTGAGCACATTGGTAGCGATCTGGTGGCGCAGGGTCGCCATAGCTCATTATAGCGGGCAGCTTGCGCCGATTCAGCTCGCGTGTTGCGCCGACCGAGTCCTCAGTAACTACAGGAGAGAGATTTGCGTTTGTGCCGCTTGGTTACTGGCGCGCGACAAGCGTAAGCTAAGTGGCTCTCATGATCTCCATGAAAATCCTAACCACAGGGACCTCGGGGCCAATTGGCGCAGCGCTGCTCGCCGCATTAAACGAGGGCGGCCATCGCGTTACCCGCCTGGTACGCCGTCCGCCCGCTTCCGGCGACGAGATCGGATGGGATCCGATGAAGCCCGTGGCACCGGAAATTGTGAGCGGCTATGAGGCCGTCATTCACCTGGCGGGGGAAACCATTGTCGGCCATTGGGACGCGAAAAAACGGCAGAACATACGCGACTCCCGCGTCATCAGCACGCGCAACCTGGCACAGGCCTTGGCGCAGTGCGAGCATAAACCGCGCGTACTGATCACCGCTTCGGCCATTGGTTATTACGGCACCCGGGGCAACGAAAGGATCACCGAGAACAGTGAGCCCGGCTACAGCTTTCTGGGGATGGTGTGCCGCGAGTGGGAAGCGGCAACCAATGCGGCCGCGGAAGCCGGCATTCGCACCGTGCAGTTGCGCATCGGCATCATGCTCAGCATGCAAGGCGGAGCGCTCAAGCAGATGGTCACGCCATTTCGTTATGGACTGGGCGGTATTATCGGAAACGGAAAGCAATATTGGAGTTGGGTGGCAATTGAGGATGTGGTGGGTGCGGCCGTGCACGCGCTCACCCATGAAGGACTCTCCGGACCCGTGAATGTGGTTTCGCCCAATCCCGTCACCAACATCGATTTCACCCGCGCGATCGCCCAGGTGGTCCGCCGCCCCGCGTTATTTCCGTTGCCGCCCTTTGCGGTACGCCTGTTTTTCGGGCAGATGGGAGAGGAATTGATGCTGGCCAGCACGCGCGTGCTGCCCACCAAGCTGGAGGCTAGTGGCTACGAATTCCGCTATCCGGAACTGAAGCCCGCGTTGATGGATATCCTGCGCAAATAAAACCGCCACGGTGCGACGGGAATGCGCGGATCGAAGCTGAGATAAGTGTCATTCCCGAGCGAGCTTGAGCCCCACGAAGCAGGCGAAAGCGAGTCGAGGGGCTTTGTGGCTGGGGGAGGTTAACACGAGCCAAGAAGCGCAAGGTCCTTCGACTCGCTGACCGATTCGCAAGCGAATCGGTCCACTTCGCTCAGGAGGACAGGGGTGAAGCTTATTCTGAGATGGAATTCAAAGTCCGCGTTGATCTTCAAAGTCCGCGTTGATCCGCGTTAGTCCGCGGCGAAAGGACTTGCTCTGCGGCCTCTGTGTTGAAGATTACTCTTCCCCTACGCGCAGCACGGCCAGGAACGCTTCCTGAGGTATGTCGACCCGGCCGATGCGCTTCATGCGCTTCTTGCCTTCTTTCTGTTTCTCCAGAAGTTTGCGCTTGCGGGTGATGTCGCCGCCGTAGCACTTGGCCAGTACGTTCTTGCGCATGGCGGGCACGGTTTCACGAGCGATGATCTTGCCGCCAATGGCGGCCTGGATGGCTACCTCGAACATCTGCCGGGGGATTAGCTGTTTCATTTTGGCGGCCAGCGCCCGCCCGCGCTCATAGGCATGTTCCTGGTGCACGATGGTGGAGAGCGCATCCACAGGATCGCCGGAAACCAGGATATCGAGCTTCACCATGGGCGACTCCCAATAGCCGGCCAGGTGGTAGTCGAGGGAAGCGTAGCCGCGCGACACTGACTTCAGCCGGTCGTAAAAATCGAGCACGATTTCGTTCAGCGGCAGCTCGTAGCTGAGCATCACCCGGTTGGAGGTGACGTACTCAAATCCTTTCTGGCGACCACGCTTTTCTTCCACCAGCTTCAGAATCCCGCCCACGAACTCCTCGTTGGTAAGGATCGTGGCCAGGATAACCGGTTCTTCGATTTTGCGGATTTCGCTCTGCGGCAGCCAGCGCGAAGGATTGTCAACTTCCACGACTTCCCCATCGGTGCGCGTGATTTTATAGCGCACGCCCGGCGCCGTGGTGATCAGGTCAAGGTTGAACTCACGTTCCAGCCGCTCCTGGATGATTTCCATGTGCAGCAGCCCCAGGAAGCCGCAGCGGAAGCCGAAGCCCAGGGCGGCCGAACTCTCAGGCTCGAAGAAAAACGATGCGTCGTTAAGCCGCAGCTTCTCCAGCGCTTCGCGCAACGCAGTGTGTTCGTGCGCGTCCACGGTGTAGAGGCCGGCGAACACCATGGGCTTGATGTCTTCGAATCCGGCCAGGGGTTCGATGGCGGGGCGCGCATCATCGGTGATGGTGTCGCCAATCTTGGTATCGTCCACTTTCTTGATGTTGGCGATCAAGAAGCCGACCTCGCCGGCTTCGAGCATGTCTATCTCGACCGGCTTGGGAGTGAGCACGCCCAGAGTTTCAACTTCGAAAACCCGCCCGTTGGACCACAAACGAATCTTCTGTCCCTTGCGCAGCGTGCCCTGGAACACGCGGGCCAGCACCACCACGCCGCGATAGGCATCGAACCAGGAATCGAAAATCAGCGCCTGCAGCGGAGTTTCTGGCGAGCCTTTGGGCGGCGGGATGCGGTGCACAATGGTTTCCAGAACCTCGGGAACGCCCTGCCCGGTTTTGGCGCTGATCAGCAGGGCGCCGGAGGCGTCCAGGCCAACGGCCCCTTCAATCATTTCCTTAGTTCGCGCGATGTCGGCGCTGGGCAGGTCAATCTTGTTAATCACGGGAATGATTTCCAGCCCGTGATTGATCGCCAGATAGGAGTTGGCCAGAGTCTGGGCTTCCACGCCCTGGGAGGCATCCACCACCAGCAGCGCTCCTTCGCACGAGGCCAGCGAACGCGAAACCTCGTAGGAGAAGTCCACGTGCCCGGGAGTGTCAATCAGGTTGAGCTGATAAGTTTCACCATCCCTGGCCTGATACATCATGCGTACGGCGTGCGCTTTGATGGTGATGCCGCGTTCCCGCTCCAGGTCCATGGCGTCGAGCACCTGGGCCTGCATCTCGCGCGCTGAGAGCGACCCGGTGAGCTCCAGCAGGCGGTCCGCCAGCGTGGATTTGCCGTGGTCTATGTGCGCGATGATGGCGAAATTGCGGATACGAGCGCGGTCCATCGAGGTGGTGGGAACAGATCAATTTTAACAGGTAAGCAGTGGCCAGTAGTCAGTGGGCAGTGTTCAGGGAATCAGCAGGTTCGCACTCGGCATTTGACACTTAGCAGATGGCCTCAGAGGAGCGTCAGTGCTTTTAAGGAATCGCCATGGCTCTGCAAGGTCAATTGCCCAAGCCCAAGTGCTACTCACGACCTTCTGAAGATCCTGACTTGATATCCATCCTCGTCCGAAGCGAGCACCTGCTTCCATTCAGGAGATGGTGGCGCGTTCTGCCGCAGCGAGTCGGGAAATTCGGCAATCACGCGAAGCTTGACATCCCTCGCAGGCACTTGCAGCACGATTGTTCTATCCGCCAGTTCCGCCCGGCAGGTGCGCTCTCTCGACATTACTACCTCGCGCCGCAGCTCGATCAGCTTGCGATACCACTCCAGCATATCTTGTTGTGGGTGCTGCTGGGTACGGCGCGCTGTCCACTGACCACTGCCCAGTGGCCACTGCAACTTTGAATTCTCGAATGTCTGCGGATCTTGTGGATCCGGCACCTCACCGCCGAAGGCGACAAAGTGTTCGAACTCACGGCGCCGGCCTTCGCGCACCGCCTTCTGCAGAGCAGGATCGCCGTAGTCGGTGAAGAACTGGAAGGGAGCCGTTTCCCCGTATTCCTGCCCCATGAACAGCAGCGGGGTTTCGGGGGCGAGCAGCAGGAGGGCGGCAGCCAGCTTGCAGGCGCCGCGCGGAACCAGCGCATCCAGGCGCTCGCCAAGGGCGCGGTTGCCAACCTGGTCGTGATTTTGGGTGCAGATGACATGCTGCGGGAGCGAGATCCCGGCCGCCGTAGTGCCTCGCCGCCTCCCATTCCAGAATTTAAACGGTTCGCCCTGAAACACGAAGCCCTCGTTCAGCGCGCGTACAATTTGCTCTCCTTTGCCGAAGTCCTGGTAGTAGCCTTCGTGCTCCGCAGTCAGATAGGCATGCACCGCGTGATGAAAATCGTCGCTCCACACCGCATCCATACCAAAGCCGCCCTGGGCGCGGGGCAGAAGATCACGGCGATCGTTCTCGTCGGTTTCGGCGATCACGCACACGCGGCGTCCCAACTCCGTCGCCAGCCGCTGCACGTTTTCCTGGATTTCGGCCAGAATATGCAGCGGCGAGTCATCCTTGATCGTCTGCGTGGCGTCCAGTCGCAGCCCGTCGAAGTGGTACTCGCGAATCCAGTAGAGCGCGTTCTCCACCACGTAGCGGCGCACGCCCTCGCACCCGTCGTCGTCATAGTTGATGGCATCGCCCCAAGGCGTGGTGTGGTGATGCGTGAAATATGGACCGAAAAGACGCAGGTAATTGCCTTCGTTGCCCAGGTGGTTGTAGACCACGTCGAGCATGACTGCCAGGCCGACGCGGTGCGCGGCGTCCACCAACCGCTTCAGGCCGTCCGGGCCGCCATAACTCGCCTGCACCGCGTAGATGGAAACGCCGTCGTACCCCCAGTTGCGACGCCCAGGAAAGGCCGCCACCGGCATCAGTTCGATCACGGAGATCCCTAGCGACTTCAGATAATCCAGCCGCTGAATGACGCCCTCAAACGTGCCTTCAGCACTGAAAGTTCCCACGTGCAGCTCGTAAATGATGTAATCGCGCAGTTCGAGGCCGCGCCAATCCTGATCGCTCCAGCAGAAGGCGCTGGGATCAACGATCGCAGTCGGCCCATGGACGCCTTCCGGCAGCAAGCGCGAGACCGGATCAGGCAGTGGCTTGTGGTCATCAACCAGATAGAAGTAGCGGTCGCCGTCCTGCGCCGGGACCTGCACCGTGAAGGTGCCGTCAGCCGAGCGATGCATAGGCCAATCGGAGCCGCCGATAATGCGCACCGCGACCTGGCGCGCATGCGGCGCCCACACTCGCAATTCCGCTGTCCCGCCTTGCAGCGTGGCTCCG
Organism: Terriglobales bacterium; assembly: GCA_035295475.1. Taxonomy (GTDB): domain Bacteria; phylum Acidobacteriota; class Terriglobia; order Terriglobales; family Acidobacteriaceae; genus JAICWP01. The sequence goes on along the minus strand of DATGIY010000591.1, from coordinate 1,397 downwards.
TACACGTGATTCAGGGTAGCCGATTTCACCGCAGGTTGGATGCCAGTGTGGAGTTTCGTGCCAAACAATTAGGACGTAAGGTTGCGAATTTTCCGAGCCTGCACCGTTCGGGGTATCGCCTGGGGAAGATCAGGTCAGGCCTGATCGCTGTGATCGGCGGCTGCTCTTGTGTGCTGGAAAAAGAACTGCTCGACCCGCGACCGGTCACGGTAAGCCTCGGTTCCGCCCGGCATGGTGGTGGAGAGGGCGCCGGCCAGATTGCCGTAGTGCAGGCAGGTGGGCAGGTCGGCCCCGCGCAAGTATTGATAGAGAAAGCCAGCATCAAAGCTGTCGCCCGCGCCTACCGGATCTATGGTGGCGACTTTCACGCCAGGACTACGAAATTCCTCGGCGCCGCGGCGGGCCAGGGCTCCCTGTGATCCCAGCTTTACAGCCAGCAGCGGCACTCGTGAGGCCAATTGCTGCACGGCTGATTCCAGAGATGCCGCGCCGGTCAGTCCAAGCGCCTCTCGCTCATTGGGCAGGAAAACGTCCACGTACGGCAACACGTCAAATACGCCTTGCCAGCGGTCGGCGGGATCGTCATTGGTATCCAGCGAGGTGCTTAGCCCGGCCCCCCTCAGTTCGCGCAAAAGCGCGGCCACGTCAGGCTGCAGCGCGGTCTGCAGGAAGTAGGAGGAGAGGTGAAAATGGCGGGCCGAGGCGAGAAAATTCATATCCAGATCGGCACGGCGCATGTTTGCCATGGTCCCCGCATAAGTCAGGATGTGGCGGCGGGAATCATGCTGCAGGATGACCGTGAGCCCGGTGGTGCATTCGCGGCGTCGCTTGACGTGCGACACATCCACCCCGCCCTCAGCCAACCGGGCGAGGGCGATCTCGCCGAGAGGGTCATCACCGATCAGGGATGCGAAACCCACGCGCGCGCCCAAAGCGGCCAGATTGTGCGCCAAAATGGCCGACGAACTGCCCAGGGTCAGCCGAAGCCCGCTCGCCAGCAGTTCGTGCTCGCTGGGCATGTGCTCAGGGAGGCCGTAAAGAATCAGGTCGAGATTCAGTTCTCCGGCAACGGTGAAATCAAATTGAGGCATGTTGGGGTTTACGGTTCGGCTCCAGCTCGACGACTCGGGAGAGGTTGCGTGGATGATCAGGGTTTAAGCCCTTCTTCAGGGCCGTGGCAATGCCCAGTAATTGTCCCACCACAGCGTACGCCACCAGGCGCGCGCATTCCGGCAGATCGAGACCGAGTTCGACGAGCAGGTCGGCATTGGCCCGCACGTTGCTATCGGCCGAGTTGGTTATCACCAGGGTTGTAGCCCCCAGCTGCTTCACTTCCTCCAGCACCTCCAACTCTGCCTGGCGTCCGCTCTCGGAGATCAGCAGAGTAACCAATACCT
>DATGIY010000590.1:0-3432 GCA_035295475.1 Terriglobales bacterium | reverse complement strand
CTAACGGTACTGCCGGTACTGATGTTGCTGTTCAGCGGCACCGTGAAGCTGTTGAAGCTCCCTTCCGTGGTGCAGGGATTCGCGCAGTACGGATACGGCGAGCACCTGATTCCCGTGATTGGAATTCTGGAAGTCATCTGTCCGATCATTTATCTGATTCCCCGCACGGCGGCGCTTGGCGCCATCCTGATGACCGGCTTCCTGGGCGGCGCAATTGCCAGTAACGTGCGCATGGGTAACTCGCTTTTCTCCATTCCGCTCCTCCTCGGGGTGCTTGCCTGGGGAGGCCTTTATCTGCGGGATCAGCGGCTGCGCGCGCTTATTCCGCTGCGTACGCCGGCCGAGCGGCAGCCCTATTGATGCGAAATTCTTGACTTTGACTGCGAAAACTAAGGAGCGAACGTAATGAGCAAAGTACGCGTGCTAGTGGGCACACACAAAGGTGCATTCATCCTTACTGCCGATGGCAAGCGGGAAAAATGGGAAGTAAACGGGCCACTTTTTGCCGGCTGGGAGCTCTACCACCTGAAGGGATCGCCTGTGGATTCCAACCGGATTTACGCCTCGCAGACCAGCGGGTGGTTCGGACAAATCATTCAGGTGTCCTATGACGGCGGCAAGAGCTGGCAAACCCCAGGCGGAGGCATCACCCCGGTTCCCGGTGGCATGCCCAAGGTGGAAGGCAATAAATTTGTGTACGACACTTCTTCCCCGAATGGCAAGCCGCTCACCACGCATCAGTGGTACGACGGGACGCAGCATCCCTGGGAATTCAAGCGCGTATGGCACCTGGAGCCCTCCCTTACCGACCCGGACACCGTCTACGCCGGGGTGGAAGATGCCGCCCTGTTCCGTACCACCGACGGCGCCAAGACCTGGCAAGAGCTGCCTGCGCTGCGTGGTCATGGCACCGGCCCGAAGTGGCAGCCCGGCGCAGGCGGCATGTGTTTGCACACCATCATTCTGGATAAAACCGATCCCCAGCGGATCTATATCGCGATTTCGGCGGCGGGCGCCTTTCGCAGCGACGATGGCGGCAAATCCTGGAAGCCCATCAACCAGGGCCTGCGCTCGCAATACATTCCCGACCCCTCGGCCGAAGTGGGCCACTGCGTCCACCACATAGCCATGAATCCTTCACGGCCGGGCGTGCTGTTTATGCAAAAACACTGGGACGTGATGCGCAGCGACAACGCCGGCGACACCTGGCGAGAGGTCAGCGGCAATCTGCCCACTGACTTCGGCTTCGTCGTTGACGTGCACGCGCACGAACCCGAGACCATCTATGTGGTGCCGATTAAGAGCGATTCCGAGCACTTCCCTCCCGAAGGCAAGCTGCGCGTCTATCGCAGCCGAACTGGCGGCAACGAGTGGGAGGCGCTGACCAAAGGCTTGCCGCAGAAAGATTGCTACGTGAACGTGCTGCGCGATGCCATGGCCGTGGACTCGCTCGACAAATGTGGCATCTACTTCGGAACCACGGGCGGGCAGGTTTACTGCTCGGCAGACGCGGGCGACACCTGGAACCCCATTGCGCGCGATCTTCCGGCGGTGTTTTCGGTGGAGGTGCAGACGCTGCCATGATTCGCGTGGTGCTTCCCCAACATCTGCGCACGCTGGCAAAAGTGGGTTACGAACTGGAGCTGGAGGTAGCGCCTCCGGTGACGCAGCGCTCGATACTGGACGCGCTGGAGGCGCGCTATCCCATGCTGGCCGGCACCATCCGCGATCACGTCAGCCAGCAGCGTCGCCCCTTCCTGCGCTTTTTCGCCTGCCAGGAAGACTGGTCGCACGAGTCGCCGGACACTCCGCTGCCCGAGGCCGTAGCCTCGGGCAAAGAGCCCTTCATGATCATCGGCGCCATTGCCGGCGGGTAGTCGGTCGAGATACCGCAAGTAACGCCCTTACGAACGTTGTCTTGCGCTTCACAACTCCATGCGGTTTCACATTTCGCTTTTATTGAATCAATCACATCGACAAGGAGAGTTATGCAACTGGTTCCCTATCTATTGTTCAACGGTCAATGCGAGGAAGCATTCAAGTTCTACGAAAAGGTTCTAGGCGGAAAGATCGAGGCCATGATGCCGCACGAGGGCACGCCGGCCGCGGAACATGTCCCGGCGAACTGGCGCAAGAAGATCATTCACGCCCGCATGGTCGTGGACGACCAGGTTCTGATGGCCTCGGACGCGCCTCCGGACCGTTACCAGCACCCGCAGGGCTTTTCCGTGCACATCGGCGTGAAGGATGCGGCCGAGGCGGAACGAGTGTTCAAAGCATTAGCGGAAAACGGAAAAGTGAGCATGCCCCTGGACAAGACTTTTTGGGCCACGCGCTTTGGTATGGTTGTGGACCGCTTCGGAATACCCTGGATGGTGAACTGCTAAGCCTGATCGCGACTTCAGGGGAGAGCCACTCCCCTGAAGCCGCGGACAAAATAGTGGTGGTTTACGGCACCTTGTAGGTGACGCCGTTGGACATCTGGTTCAAGATCGAGGGTTGGCCCACAGCTTTTACATAGAGCACATGCGTACCCGCGCTGAGGTTGTAATTGCTCAGGTTCAGGGAGTGCGTGCCCGCCTTGATGGTGGCCAACTGCACCAGGTTTGAGGGCTTGGTGGAATCGTAAACTACATAATTGTGCACCGTTGACTCGCTGCCGGAAGAGGATGAAAAATTCAGCGTCCAGGTGAGCGTGGTCCCCGCAACCGACGCGTTCAGACTCAAACAGTTGCTGATACCCGTTTCGATCTCGGTTCCTTCTTCGTAATCATTCCACGTGGCCACACCGAGAACAGGCAAAGGATGTCCTGAGCCCCAGTCCGCGTTGTGGGTGAGTTGATTGATGCTCTGCAGAAAGGTGTTGCCGCACTGCTGCTGGATGATGCGCGGCGTAGACCCCACCCAGGGAGCATTGGTATCGTCAAAACCCTTCCATGCCGCGCCCACGGTGAGCTGGGCGCTATAGTTCACCGAGGTGTCGTAAAAATTGTCCAGGTATGTGAATCCGTAAGTATCGTTGGAGCCGTACCAGTTGGGCCAGGCGAAGGCGCCGTCTGTCTGGGTGTGAGTGAAGCCCACCGCGTTTTCAAACAAGAAAAGCGGCACGCCGCCCGAGTAGCCCTGCACATGGCTGCTCAGGTCGTTCCAGATCGTTGTCCAGTCGGGCACGGGATTGGTGAAACAGGACTCACAGATGAAAAAGAACACCACCGGCCGGCCGGCAGCGGAAATCTTCATGTTGCCGTTGATCTTGAGATAAGCGTTGGACCCGAAGTAGTTGCTGTTCATGTAGTCCAGGTCGCTTTCCAGGGCGTTGGTGATGCAGGCGGTCTGCTGCGACTGGCTGATACCGCCGCCGTTGGTGGGGCATTTGGTCCAGATGAACGCGCCCTGATCCTCCATCAGTGCCAGGTACAAGGGACAGGACTG
>DATGIY010000589.1:0-2527 GCA_035295475.1 Terriglobales bacterium | reverse complement strand
ATTGAGAATTTCGTCCAGGTCGAAGGACTGGGTGGCAATCACGGCAATCGCATTGAGCGCGTGCAGCTCCAGGTTGCGGCGCTGGATTTCGTCCTCGGCGCGTTTTTTTTCAGAGACATCGAGCAGGAATCCCTGATAGCGCTCGATCTCGCCGGCGGGGTTGCGCGTGGCAAAGCTGGTTTCGGAAGCAGCCAGGCTGCCGCCATCCTTTTTCCTCAGCAGCACTTCGAAACTGCGCACGTATCCTTGCCCCGCGATGGTTTGCAGCAGAGTGGTGCGCTGCTCGGGGGAGACATACAAATCATGAGCGCTGAGGGCGAGCAGCTCTTCACGGCTGCCGTAGCCCAGCATGCTGACCAATGCCTTATTGCAGTCCAGAAGCTTGCCCTGGGCGTCGGCGACGAAGACCCCTTCCTGCACCTCCTCAAACAGCTGGCGGTACTTTTCTTCCGCCCGGCGGCGGTCGGTAGTGTCGTGGATTATGTGAACTCTGCCCAGTTGTCGGCGGCCTTCTTCGCGATACGAAGACCTCCAGATGTAGGAGGAGGTCGAAACCAGTGAAAAACCTCCGAAGCAGGGGTCGGTTTGCTCGGTGAAATCCTCCTGGCGAGCGGCGCAGTAGGGGCAGCCCTGCCAGTCGCTTTGAGATCGGGGCAGCACTTCCTCGCAGCTGCGGTTGATCACCTCGCTGGGTGAGAGGCCCAGGCGCCGCAGCAGTGCCCGGTTGACCTTCATGATGCGGTTTTGTGCATCATGCACCAGGATGCAGTCCTTCATGGAATCGAAGGTGCTGATCCACTCCCGCTGCGAGCGTCGGATCTGCTCAAGCAGGCGCAGATTCTCCGCCGCGATTCCCAGTTGGTTGGAGGTGGACTTCAGAAAGGCGCGGTCGTCAGCGCTGTAGAACCGGCGCCGGCCGGCAGCCAGGGCAAGAACGCCAATCACGGCCTTCTTTCCCTTCACCGGCACCAGCAGCAAGTGTTCAAAGCCCTGCTTGCGCAATCCTCGCGCGGTAGGAACATCGGTGTCGCGCATGTGATGAACGAAAGGTTCGTCGGTTTGCAGCACCCGGGCAAGAGTGTCGTCCACATCGCGAAAGCGAAATTCCTTGATAAAGTCCAGCGGCAGCCCAACATGCTGCACCATGATCATTCGTTCGCCGTCCAAAATACGAAACCATGCCGCTCGCGCACGCATGAGGGCTTTGAGCTCCTGCAGAGCCGCCAGAAGCATGGAATCCGCACCTTGAGCCTGGGCAATCGCGATGGCCATTTTGTTGACCACCATCAGACGACGCTCGCGCATGCGCGACTCGTCAAACACGATCATCAACATGCTCAGGCCGAGGAGCACATCCAGCGGCAGGTCAATAGCGGGCAGCAAATGAGTGGCGAGCCAGCCACCCTGGGCGTGCAGCAGCACTAGGGTACAAGCCAGGAGCCAAGGTCCCAGCGCCCATCTCGCCCAGGTGTAACGCAGCAGCCGCAGCGCGGCCATCAGGGTGATCAGGTGCACCAAAATCACGACAGCCCACGCAATGGCGGCCGAGTGAGCCCACCATAAATCCTTGAGCAGCAAAGTGATAATGGCTGTTGCAGTGACCAGAGCTGTGGGCGGGATCAGCCCTGGCGCTTCGGAGTAGAGGAGAACGGCGGAAGAAAGCAGAAAGACAGCCAGCACGAAGGCTGAGTCGGTCAGCACGCGGGGTGGCGATATTCCGCTTATGCTGAGCGTAACTGGCACGCGGTAAATAACATAGGCGAGCCAACCGACAATCCAGACGAGGAAAAAGCGCTCCCGGAAAGTGCGAAACACAAGTAGGCTGGCGGCCAGCAAGGCCAGGACGGCAAAGGATTCAGCTGGCATGGCAGTGCCGACGAACTGGGCACCCAAGGGCAGGCGCGCCTCCCAAGACACACTTCCGATTTCGGGAAGTTTACCGGCCTGTATAACACGGAATACCTAAGGAATCATGGTTACTACGGTTATCGCCCGGTACTGACCGATAACTGGGTTACAATGACAGTTCCCCGACCTGTATAGAACCTATGGCTGCAGAGCGCATTCTTGTCGTTGATGATGAAGAGGCGATCCGCGAAATCGTAACCTCCATGCTGGGATCAGCCGGCTACAAGTGCCAGCAAGCGGGCTCCGGCAAGGAAGCTATGGCCGTTCTGGACTCCGGCGGGCAATTTGAACTCATCCTTTCCGACCTGATGATGGCGGAGCTGGACGGCATCGGACTACTGGAGCGTACGAAAGAAAAATATCCTGACATGCCGGTGGTGATGGTCACGGCGGTGCACGACATTTCCGTGGCCCTCATGGCTATCCGCAATGGCGCTTACGACTATCTGCTGAAGCCGTTTGAGCGCGAGCAGTTGCTGGCGACGGTGCGGCGGGCCCTGGAGAATCGCCGCCTTAAGCTGGAGAATCGCGCCTACCAGACCCGTCTGGAAGCATTGGTGGAAGAGCGTACGCAACAGCTTCGCCAGGCCAACCGAGACCTGGTGGGCGCCAACGAAAA
>DATGIY010000588.1:0-5450 GCA_035295475.1 Terriglobales bacterium | reverse complement strand
GACCGGTTCCGGTTACGCTAGTTCATTGGACGCTCATTTGACACCCCAGGATGCGCAAAGCTTTTCTACTTTCCTCCCGTCAGCCCAGAAAACAGACTGACACTTTTTGTCCTTTCATCATCTAAGCGATTAAGAGTCAAGCCCCGGATGGCAACCGCGAGGATGGCGAGTCATTTGCAACGGGCTTGGAGGGACCTTTAACTACTTGTGTCCGCCTGGCGGCGGCCAAGTCCGAACTCCCAGGACGGCCCTGTGAACGATAAAAATAGGGCCGGGAAGAGTATGCGCACAGGCTTAAATACCGCACTTGACCCCAGCCGTCGCAGTAATGATGCGCAAGAGTTTGAGAATTTCTTGCGCCGGAAAATCGTCGGCCAGAACGACGCCATCGAGAAGGTCACCGAAATTTACCAGATGTTCCTGGCGGGACTGAATGCCCCCGGGCGTCCGGTAGGCAACCTGCTCTTTCTGGGACCAACCGGATCGGGAAAGACCCGGGTGGTGGAAGCGGTCGCGGAATCGCTGTTTGGCGATCCCCGCGCTTGCATCAAGATTGACTGCGCCGAATTCCAGCACAGCCATGAGATCGCCAAGCTGATCGGTTCGCCCCCTGGCTACCTGGGGCACCGCGAAACCCATCCCCTGCTTACGCAGGAGGCGCTCAACCAGTGGCACACGGAAAAGATGAAGCTGTCGCTGCTGCTATTCGACGAAATCGAGAAGGCCTCTGACGCCCTGTGGCAGCTGCTGCTCGGCATTCTCGACAAGGCCAATCTCACCCTCGGCGACAACCGCCGCGTCGATCTCTCCCAGTGCGTCATCTTTATGACCTCCAACCTGGGCGCCGGCGAGATGAATGATCTGATGACCGGAGGCATGGGTTTCGGGCAGAAGCCCAGCTACGACCTCCACCTGGACGACAAGATCACCCGTACCGCCCAGGAGGCGGCGCGCCGCAAGTTCTCGCCCGAGTTCATGAACCGCATCGACAAAGTCGTGGTTTTCAAGTCGCTGCGCGAGGAGCAACTGCGCCAGATTCTGGAAATCGAGTTAGGCATGGTGCAGCAGCGCATCCTCATGGCTACGGGCAATAACCAATTTGTTTTCACCTGCAGCCAGAAGGTTAAGGATTTTCTGCTGCAGGAGGGTACCGACCTCAAATACGGCGCGCGTCACCTGAAGCGCGCCATCGAACGCCACATCGTATTCCCCCTGGCTAACCTGGTGGCCACCGGGCAAGTGCGATTGGGAGATTTTGTACGCATTGACATGACGCCGGAGGGCAGGATGACCTTCGTCAAGGAGGCTGAAGGCGCCATGGTGCCGGTTCTGCTGGAGAAGTTCGGACCGGAAAATGCGGTGCCTGCCGCCGCGCGCGCCGCCCGCTCCGCCGGTAACCGCCGGGAAGCGGGTGCCTCGCTGCTCGACCACAAATAACGTTCGCGAACCTGCGAACCAATGGGCGCCGAACCTGGCGCCCTTTTTTATTCTCCCGCCGCAACCTGCTAGCATTTTGTGGGCATCCCCGGCTCTGCTTTCTGGAGCAAGACAGCACCATGAAAGTACGGCATCGCATTCAGCGGTGGTTCCTCGTCTGCCTGGCATTTGCCTCGCTGGCATCGTTCGCGTCCGCGCAGCAGATGCTGCCCAGCCCCAGCGGCTTCAACCTGTTTTCCCAGCAGCAGGATATTCAACTCGGGGAGCAGAACGCGGCGCAGGTCAGTAAACAAATGCCGGTGCTGCCCGATTCCAGCCCGGTCACGCAATATGTGCGTCGCCTGGGGCAAAAATTGATCGCGGTCATGCCCCAGCCCACCTATCCCTATAACTTTCACGTGGTGCAGGAGAAAGATATCAATGCTTTCGCCCTGCCCGGCGGGCCCATTTATGTGAATCTCGGTACCATCACCGCCGCCGACAACGAAGCGGGACTGGCGGGCGTGATGGCGCACGAAATGTCGCACGTCTACATGCGCCATTCCACCAAAATGGCATCCCGGCAAATGGCCGCTCAGCTTCCTCTGGCGCTGCTTGGCGGCATGCTGGGCAACAGTGGCAGCCTGCTGGCGCGGGCGGCGGAGCTGGGCATCGCCTTTGGAGTGAATTCCTATTTCCTGAAATACTCCCGCACCGATGAGGCGCAGGCCGACGCCGTGGGCGCCGAGATCATGTACAACGCCGGCTATAACCCGGTTGCCATGGCCGATTTTTTTCGCAAGCTGGAAGCGGAGGGCGGCGCCCGCGGCCCACAGTTCCTCAGCGATCATCCCAATCCTGGTAACCGAGTGGCCGCCGTCAGCCGGGAAATCGCGGCCTTTCCTCCCCGGCAATTCCAACAGGACAGCCCGCAATTCCAGAGTGCACGGCTCGATGCGGGAAAAATCCGGGCCTACACCGCGCAGCAAATCCAGTCGGGCGCGTGGCGCGGGCAGACGCCTCAAGCTGGCTCCGGCGGCATGATGGCTGGCCTGGCAGCGCCCGGTGCCGCGCCCAGCGGCACTTTTCGCCAGTTTGATCATCAGGACTACCAGATTTCCTATCCCGACAATTGGCAGGTCCGAGGCGATCAGACTTCCGCCGCGACCATTGCGCCTGGCGCCGGGGTCACGCGCGGCGCAGTGGCCTATGGTGTGATCGTGAGCGGATATCAGCCGGAGAATTCGGGATCTCTCGACCAGGGTACCCATCAGTTGCTTACGTCACTGCGGGCGTCCAATCCTAATCTGCGGCAGATCGGCAACGATCAGGATATCCGGGTGAATGGCATCGCAGGCAAATCCGTGGACTTGATTGGGGTCTCACCCATTCAGCAGGGCGGGCGCGCCTTGCCCGAACGCGACTGGCTGGTGACCCTGCAGCGCGGTGATGGCAGCCTGATGTATCTGGTATTTCTTGCTCCGGAGGGCGATTTCAGTCGCCTGCGTCCCACCTTCGAGCAGATGCTGAAGACGCTGCGCCTGAAGTAGTTGGATACCGGCGATCGACGGACCAGCGGTTTGCTAAGTGAAAAGTGGGAGCAGGGAAGCGCTTTATCCGCCCTGTTTGAGTTCGGTCAGCACCAGCTTGGCTACGGATTTGAGGGTCTCAAAGACACCCACGCCCTGGAAGGCTACGGCCTCGATCACAGGCTCGTTCTTCTTCACCAATTCTCCCTTTAAGCTGTCCACCGCCATGGCATTGGGCAGGTCGCGCTTGTTGAGCTGCAGCACGTAGGGAATGCGCTGGAAGTCGTAATTATGTTCTTGTAGATTTTCCTGCAGGTTGTCGAGCGCCTCGACATTGGCGTCCATGCGCTCTTCCTGGGAATCAGCTACGAACACAACCCCATCCACGCCCCGCAGGATCAGCTTGCGGCTGGCATCATAGAAAACCTGTCCGGGAACTGTGTAGAGGTGAATACGGGTCTTGAAGCCGCGAACCGTGCCCAGGTCGAGAGGAAGGAAATCGAAGAAAAGGGTGCGCTCGGTTTCGGTGGCCAGCGAGATCATCTTGCCTTTCTGTTGCTCGCCGGTGCGCTCGAAAATCCACTGCAGGTTGGTGGTTTTGCCGCCCAGTCCAGGACCGTAATATACGATCTTGCAGTTAATCTCCCGGGCTGCAAAGTTGATAAAGCTCAAACCGTCGCCTCAGCGCTGGCACGTTTGCTGGGTGCCCAGCCGCGCGTGAATTATTAGTCCCTTTGTGGGGCAGAGAGCTTTTTATATCACAGCTATGCGGCGGAAAGCAGGTTCCCAACGTTACTACTTAGGCAGTGTACTCTTGGCCGCTCCCAGCTAGCGCCCGGGAGGCAGCGGGTAATAGCCATATTTGGCCGTGATTTTCAGGTTGGGGCGGTCAACCCGGACGTCGATGTCGCGATAGCCGCTGCTGAGGGTGGCTTTCGTGGTATAGCCCAGCGTGTACTGATTGCGCGCCTCGCGGGTCAATACCGCGTAAGCCTGCTCAATGGTTTTCTGGGTGAAGGCGGGAAATACCTGGCCGCCAGTGGCAGCCGCATACTGAGGAAGGATGTTGCTTCTTCCTAACAGCGGAACGTGCAGCTTTTCCGCTGTGCTGTATCCCGGGATGGCCGAACCGCTCACCGTGACCGCATAAACCGTAATGTTGTGGGTGAGCAGGAATTTCAGAACTTCGCGATAGCTGGCGGTGCTGCCCCACTCGTTGCCGTTGCTGATGATGAAGATCACCTTGCGCCGGTCCCGCTTGCGCTTGTTCAAATCCGCCGCCGCTTGCAGCAGCGCGTCATTCAGCACGTGCGACATCCGCGGGGGCGGAGTGGAGGCCATGGCTCCCTGGTCCACGGGCAGGCCGTTAATGGTAGGGCGCGAATTGAGCGGGCCGCCACTAAAGGGCACGCCGCCGGTTTCCCCTTCTTCCGTGTCCCGCAGCATGGCGAGCGTGGCGTCCAGCTTCCTATTGACGGCGGTGAAATCCAGCGTGTGCTGCACTACGTTGCTGTAGGTGTAGAGCGACACCTCGTCGAACTTGCTGAAAGCCCCTTCCAGTGCGGTAAGGCTCTCCTTCACTTTGCGGAACTCAGTACTGGGGACCCCGGTATCGATAATGACCGCGGCGGAAAGGGGAAAGGGATCGCTGGTAAAAAACTTCAGCTGCTGCTTAACGCCGTTTTCGTAGACCGTAAAATCCTTCGGCAGCAAACCCTCCACCAAAGTGCCGGAGTCATCCTTGACGGTGACCGGTACGACCACGAAATTTACATTAGTCGTATAGGTGTACAGCTGGTCGCGAGGGCTGGAAGGCACGTTCGGGGCGCCTCCCGGCGGTACGGTGGTGATCTCCGGGTGGGGTGGCGGCGAATTGGCAGGCTGTTCAGTAGCCGGAGGCTCTTCCACCGGCGTGTTCGCGATGGGGGGCAATTGCGGCGTCTGGTTGGGGCTGGGCTGCGGCTGCGGAGCTGACGGCAGGGAACTCCCCCCCGAACTCCCGGGAAAAGGCTGCGCCGGCCGGCTGGCGGAAGGGGCATCGGGAATGTTCTGCTGCTGTGCCTGGTTGCCGCTCTGGCCACTGGCGCCTGCCTGCTTCTGCGGGTCAGACTGAGCACCCGCTGGGATACACAGAACGCTGAGGCACAAGCCCAGGAGAGCCAACCACCCCGCCATTCGGCATCGGCTGCAGAGTTTTACCATGTTCTCAGGGCCGCCTCTCCCCAGCTACGCTTTTTGTCGCATAGCCGAGCCTGCTTCCTGCATCTTAGAATAGCAAGAGCTACCCTAATAATAGCTGAGCCCAGGAGCTTGGGGGATGACGAGAGTCGCACCGCTTGGTGACGGCGCCTTCTCCTCCTCGAAGCCCATGGATGGCAGTTTGCCAAGGGCAAATTGTCGCTCTACTGCAAGGAGAAATTCAGCATGTTCCGTAGCCCGGCCTATTGGATGCTGGTAACTGTGCTGGTTGGCGGTCTGTTTTGGCCGCCAGCCATTGCCCGCGCG
>DATGIY010000587.1:0-2620 GCA_035295475.1 Terriglobales bacterium | reverse complement strand
CGATCCCCGCTACTTGCGATTCCACGGACACGGTTTTGAAGGCTTCTCCCGTGCCGATCGCGTGCAATTCCACCGGCATGGGTTTGATGACTGCCTTGGCCGCCATGACGGGAATGGCATCCGCGACGGGCGCCGGTTTGGCCTTTTCACCGCAACCTGTGAGCAAGATGAGGGCAAGAGGGGACAAGAGAGCGATTCGATGTAGCAGGTGCTTCATATTATGAAAACGGAGGATCCTTTTATCCGGCAGGCGACGGCTGTGGCGTGGTGGCTCTTACCAGCCGCAAGCAATAGCTTTCAAAATAGAAATTATACAATCTCCCGACCAGCGTCCGGGACCTGCTTCCGCGTCCTTTACAATTCGTGCCAGCCTGCGCACACGGTCAATTTGCGCGCAAAAAAAGCTGAGTACGTCTTCCTCTTCACCTCATCGTCGCTGTGCTGCGTGCGCGATGAGCTCAAGGGGATTAGACGTACTCAGTCAATTTAAGTTTTTACTCCGTATATCGTGGACTTTTCCGTGATCTGCGGCACGCTTGCGTGTGACAAAGCCGCGATTTTGACCCTTGTTTGGCAGCAACTTACAGGTGCAGGAGTTCATCCTGAGCTGCCTGAAGATTGCTAGCCGGACAGCTCGTTAGCTAGCCAGCTTGCTTTTGCGGCGGACTGTCCACGATCTCCTCTCTCTCCGCGTCCCAGTACACTCGCTTGCCGCTCCAATACGCCTCCGCGGCCATGATGCAGGCCACGGCGTGGGAGAATCCATGGTCCACGTTGGCGTTGGGCTGGCGGCGGTCCCGCATCGCGCGCAGCCAGTTGGAAAGATGCAGCGGGTCATCGTCATCGGGGCCATCGGTGTTGGCCGGAATGTCGTCCACTCTTACGATTTCCGCCCTATCGACCGCCGGCCCGGTGGCAGGAGGGGCGTTATAGGAGACCGGGTCGCGCTCCTGACCTTCTTGGGTGACCGCAAAAAGGGAGGCACCCTCGCCGCCATAGTTCACGACGGTGCCCTTGGTTCCCTGAATGCGGCTGAAAGGGCGGTAACTGTTGCCGAACGTAGTGGAGTAGGTGTAAAGGAAGCCCTGGGGATAGGTCATGGTGGTGCTGACCGTATCGCCATTTTCCCGCCCATCGTTCCACACGAAGATGCCGCCATTGGCCACCACGCTCTGGGGAGCGGTGGCATCCGTCCACAGGTGGACCAGATCCACGCCGTGGCTCATCCACTGGTCAAAAATGCCGGAAGAAAATTTCTTGTAAAGGCGGAATTCCAGGTAAACGCGTGGGTCAAACGGCTGATACGGTTTGCCCAGCAGCCAGCGCTGCCAGTCAGTATCCTGCTCCTTCAGTTGGGCGACTTCCGGTCGGCCGCGCCAGCGCTCCTGGTTGACGTTCCACTCCTGCTCGATGCGCATCACTTTGCCGAGGCGCCCGCTGCGTACAATGTCGCGCACCGCCAGGGGATAGGGCTGGCTGCGGTGCTGCGTGCCCATCTGCACCACCTGGCGCGAGGCTTCGACCGCGGCGCGCGCGTCCTTGGCTTCCTGCAGGACGTTGGCGAAGGGCTTCTCCACGTAGCAGTCCTTTCCGGCGCGCACCACGTCGCTGCACAGCTTGGCGTGCTGGAAGTCGCCGGTGGCGATCATTACGCCATCAATGTCGTTCTGCTGCAGTAATTCCTCGGAATATTTGTACTGGCGCGGGACCTGGCCGAAGCGCTTCTGCACGTCGGCGGCGCGACGCTCGCGGGCCAGGCTCCACAGATCGCAAACGGCAACCGTTTCCACGGGAATATTGGCGGAAGCGAGCTGCACCATGTGCACGTGCCCGCCACTGCGATCGCCGCAACCGAGCTGGCCCAGGCGGATACGATCATTGGCGCCCACGATGCGCGCATAAGAGCTAGCCGGCATGCCCAGGGCGGAAGTCGCCAGGGCCAGACCTCCAGCCTTGAGGAAGGTTCTGCGATTCAGGCCGTTCTGGTTATCAGTGGTTAGCGTGGCGGGCGAGTCCTGTTTCTTCATCACCGTTTCCCAATGGAAGTTTCCAACGAGCTTGCGCCGCGAATTATCTCCAAAATTCTCTTGCTCTGACAATTCCGCGCCGCCTGTCCGATTCCGGACAGTCTAGTTCGCGGGCGAACACTCCAGTATTTCGCTTCCTTGCGGATGGCGAGCAGACGCGCGGTTGTGTTGGGGTGGGCGGCTTCAGCCGCTGAGGTGCCATTTTGTCTACTCGGCTACCGCAGCGCTAAAGCCGTTGCTTGCCGAAGCGAGGGCCGCATGATTCCAAAATCGCAGAGAAATACGGGTTTCACCTTTGCGGCGCGCTTTGCGCTACTTCTGCCGGGGTAACTACATGCAGCCATTCCGCCGAGCGGGGATGGCGGCCGCGCGTCAGCTGCTCAAAGGCGTGCTGCACAGCCTTGGTCACGGGACCGGTCTTGCCGGAGCCCACGGTGCGCATGTCAATCTCGCGCAAGCCGATCACTTCCGCTGCCGTGCCGCAAACAAAAACTTCATCGGCAACGTAAAGCTGGTCACGCGACACCGGTTGCTCGACGACCTTGTATCCCAGATCGCCGCACAGCGTGATGACTGCGTCGCGAGTAATGCCT
>DATGIY010000586.1:0-4777 GCA_035295475.1 Terriglobales bacterium | reverse complement strand
CGGCAGAAGTCGGGCAGGCGCATGCCGGCGATGTTGGCCAGGGACCATACCGGGACCTCGCTGTCCCCGTGTTCGCCAATGATGTAGGCGTGCACGCTGCGCGCATCCACGCCGAAATGCTGGCTGAGCAGGTAGCGGAATCGCGCAGTGTCGAGAATGGTGCCGGAGCCGATGACGCGGGCGATGGGCAACCCGGAAACCTTCCAGGTCGCGTAGGTCAAAACATCAACCGGATTGGTGGCAATGAGCAGAATACCTTCCGGGTTGTGCCCTACCACCTGGGGAACAATTTGGGCGAAGATGCTGGCGTTCCGCTGCAGGAGGTCGAGCCGCGTCTCGCCCGGGGCTTGGCCGGCTCCTGCCGCCAGCACAGTCACGGAAGCGCCGGCACAGTCGGCATAGTCTCCCGCCCACACGCGGGTGGGATGAGCGAAGGGCACGGCGTGGTTCAGGTCCATGGCTTCGCCCTCCGCTTTCCGCTGATTCTTATCAATAATGACGATTTCCGCTGCCAAGCCGCTGAGCAGCAGGGCGTAGGCGAAGGTAGAGCCGACATTGCCGGCCCCCACTACCGCCACCCGCAAGGGGCGGCGTGAGTTCGATCCGTCAGTCATCAGAAAATGCTAGCAAACCGGCGGGCTGAACGGGAGGTGGGCAGGGACGTGAGCTGAACGCCAGAACTGCACATCAGCAGCCATAGCGGCGCACTTTTACCATCGGCATTCCGCTTGCATTGCGTCGCTGTCGCCCTGGTGACGCGGCAAAAATCGGGTGAAGTTGCAGGCGGAGCCACATCGTCAATTTCCGGCAGGAGATTAGGCGATGGGCGGCGCACGGCCAAAAAATAAAGGCCCGCGAATTCGCGGGCCTCAACAGAAAAATCGTCAAGCTAACGATTCATCACGTGGGCCGACGCTCGCTCGGCGACAATGCGTCGCGCAGTTTCCGCCAATTGCTTGGCCTGCGGCAGCAAGTCCAGCGCCTTGACCACTTCGGGATCCGCCTCCGCGCGCACCTTCAGACCTTCTTCCTGGCCGAAGGCATCGATGAAGATTTCAGCCTTGATGTTGGAGCGCACCCAGTCGTTGTTGGCGACCAGGTCAGCTTCGCTGTAGGGCACTTTCTGATCATCCAGAAAGCGGCGAAACTCCTGCATGACCTGGTCATCCACCGTGAAGGTTTTCGCGGGGTGGTGATTGATGGTGTAGTGCTTGGCGAAGTTGAAAAAAGCGTAGTGCTGCAGCAGCGTGTCCTGGAAGGTGTTGCCCTTGGGGGTATCGACCTTGACATCAGGGGTAATGCCGCCGCCGCCGTAGACGGTGCGCCCGCTGTCGGTCAGCTTGACTTCGCGATTAGCGTTGTTGGTATCGGCGTCGCGCTCGTAATAGTAATCGTAGAGAGAGACACCGGTGTAATCGCGCTGAATCAGCCGCCCGCTGGGGGTGTAGTACTTGGCCGTCGTGAGGGCCAATCCCGTATTCTCGGAGAGCGGATAAACCGTCTGCACCAGACCTTTGCCGAAAGTGGTTTCGCCGGCAATCAGGCCGCGATCATGGTCCTGGATGGCGCCGGCCACAATTTCCGCAGCCGAAGCCGTGCCCCGGTTCACCAGCACCACGATGGGATAATCCTTGCCACCATTACCGTGGGTCGCACGGTAGACCTTTTCCGGGCTGGAGCGGCCGTGGTGGGAAACGATGACCTGCCCCTTCTGCAGGAACTGGTCGGCGACGCCCACGCCTTCGCTGAGCAATCCCCCGGGATTCTGCCGCAGGTCGAGAATCAGCCCTTTCAGGTCGCCCATCTCATCCAGGGCCTCGCGCACCTCATGATCGGTGGTCTCCTGGAATCCGGAGATGTGCATGTAGCCGACGCCGGGGCGGATGAGGAAGTGCAGATCCACGCTGTAGCGGGGAATCTCGTCGCGCACGATGGAGAATTCCAGCGGCTTGTCGCTGCCTTCGCGCAGGACGGTGATGCGCACCGTCGTGCCTTTGGGCCCTTTCAGCATGTCGGCCACTTCGGTGGTGCCCAGGTTGTCAGTCGGCTTGCCATCCACCGCGATGATGACGTCGCCGGGGTGGATACCGGCGCGGTAGGCCGGCGTGCCCACGAAAGGCGCGATGACGATCACTTTGTTGTTGCGCGGACCAACCGTCATGCCCACGCCGTAGTACTTGCCGCGCTGCTCTTCGCGCAGCAGTGAATAAGACTTGGGATCGAAGAAGTTGGAGTGCGGATCGAGCACGTGCAGCATGCCCGGAATGGCGCCGTTATAAATGGCTTTATCGGGGTTCACCGGCTCGGCATAGTTCTGCTCGACGATGTTGTAGACCTCGGTGAAGGTACGCAGGCTGTCGCGAATATCGCCGTCGCCCCCGCCGGTGGAGGCGGCGCCTACTTTTTCGCCAAAGAGAAGACCTATGAAGCCGCAACTGAGAATGATGAATGCGACCAGGAAGAGAGAGCGACGCGCGCCACGGACCATCGAATTTCCTTGATTGGGGTGAATTGCTGACATGACCAGCAGGTCACGAACGTAAGCGCAGTATACCACGCTGCCGGATCGCAAGCCCCTTACTTTCCAAGGCTTGCACGGGTACCCTTCAGGGTTCCCAAAGGCTGAGTTCCTGTCAGGGTTCCCAAAGGCTGAGTTCCTGGCCTGAATTCCAGCCTATAAGATGACCGGAGCGGGGGAAAGGTGCGAAAAGTAACCTGCGCGCTCTTGCCCAGATTGGGAGGCCGATCCCGCCTGCTAGCGCACTACCCCTTCCAGCGGGGAACTGGCGGTAGCGTAGAGTTTCTTGGGCATGCGTCCGGCCAGATAGGCGGCACGGCCGGCCACGATGGCATGTCTCATGGCTTCCGCCATAAGTACCGGATCCTGGGCTCCGGCAATGCCGGTATTCATAAGCACGGCATCCGCTCCCAATTCCATGGCCAGGGTGGCATCGGACGCTGTGCCGACGCCGGCATCGACAATCAGGGGCACGTCTGTGATCACTTCGCGCAGGATGCGTATATTGGCCTGATTCTGAATGCCTAAACCGCTGCCGATGGGAGCTCCCAAGGGCATGACCGCGCTGGCGCCCGCGTCCATCAGTCGTTTGGCAAAGATCACATCATCAGAGGTATAGGGCAGAACTGTAAAGCCTTCCTTGACCAGGACGCGGGTGGCCTCCAGGGTAGCCTGAATGTCGGGATAGAGGGTGCGTTCGTCGCCGATCACTTCCAGCTTGATCCAGTCCGACAGGCCCACTTCGCGCCCCAGGCGGGCGGTGCGGATGGCGTCCTCAGCGGTATAGCAGCCAGCGGTGTTGGGCAGCAGGAAATACTTGTGCGGATCAATATAGTCGAGCAGCGACTCCTTGCTGCGGTCCAGGTTCACGCGCCGAACGGCGACGGTGACCATCTCCGCGCCGCTGGCCTCAATGGCGCGCGCGGTTTCGGCAAACGATTTGTACTTTCCCGTGCCCACGATCAGACGTGAGCGGAATTGGCGGCCGGCTATAACCAGGGAATCCATGCGCCTATTGTAATGAAAAGTGCGGCCCAGGGATGTACAGTATGCGCCGGCTGCCAGCTTTCAGCATGTGCAGCATGGTAAGGGGCTAAAACGGGCAAACACATACGAACAGAGTGCATCGCTTCAGATAGCTCCCTTCTGCGGGGAGGAGGAGAAAATCATGATCAGCTTCTTGGCGGGACTGGCTATGGCGCTGGGGAGTGCGATGATCTTTGAAATGTGGCAGCGGCGAGGAGATGGTGCCTCCGACCAGTGGCCAATTGCTGCTCGCACTGAGCCGCAAAGAGAAGAAGCGGCAATGGGCGGCGAAGGGCAAACGGCAGCGCGGGCGGAGAGCGCACCTCCTCGCTCCGCACCCTCCAGACCCGACATTCAGGAGAATGCGGCGCGGGACGCACAATCATTAGGCAGCGCGGAGGAGCTGCTGAATTCGGCCACGCGCCAGCAGCTTTTATCGGTGTATGGCATCGGCCCCGTGCTTGCCGACCGCATCATACAAAATCGGCCCTATACCGCGGCCTATGAGGTAGTAGAAAAGGGAATCATTCCCGAACGTATTTTTGCGCAGCTGCAGAAGCAGCTGCTGGAACAGAGCGCCTGAGGGCGCTGCCCAGAAGAGGAAGGATATTGGCCATGCCCGTCCTGCACAGTTCAGTAAAACTTCTGACCAAGCATTTACCCAAAGTAATCTCGCCCAAGGCCCATGCCGTGCTGGACTACGCTACGGCAGCAACCTTCGTCGCGGCCGGTATTCTGATGCTGACGCGCAAGAGGAATAAGCGGGCCGGCATCAGCGCGCTGGTATGCGGCGGGGCGGAAATAGCCACCAGTCTGCTCACTGATTATCCGGGCGGTGTAACCGATCTGATCAGCTTTCCCACGCACGGCAAAATTGACATGGGATTGGCGGCCATGACGGCAACCCTGCCGGAATTCATGGGCTTTGCCGATGAAGCGGAGATGGGCTTCTTTCGCGCCCAGGCGGTGCTGATCACCGCGAACACCGGGCTGACCGATTTCGGCCGTGGCCGCCATTACGAGGAAGCGTTCGAAAACGAAGTCGCCTGACGCGGTGATTGAATTGACCCTGCTGCGCGCCCAAAGTTCGATGTTGGCGTGCCGGCAAACTCAGTACTCCGGACCGGAATAAAGGGGAAGGGAAGCGCAAGTGTCCCTGATTTGCCGTTGTTCCATTGACGACAAGCCTTGAAATTCAAGTCCGTAGCGAAACATCATTTTATTTCGCACAAT
>DATGIY010000585.1:0-2454 GCA_035295475.1 Terriglobales bacterium | reverse complement strand
CCGTCCAGCCACATGTTCTGCGGCCAGTGGCCATCCGCCTCCTGCGTCACTCGCAGGTAGCCCAGCACCCGCAGTGCGTCCTGCTTGGCTTCGAACGCCAGCAGCCCGCCGGCGGTCTCGACCAGATCGCGCGGCCAGACCAGGTGGTAACCTCCCAAATCCTCATCGCCTTTGGAAAAACCCCATGGGATGGAAAGACTGGCAATGATGCCGCCGGGGAAGGTTTTGGCCTCGTGGGTGCGCAGGACGCATGCGCTGATGCGGAACATGTCGTGATTGCCGCCAGGATCCGGCGGATCCACCCCTTCCAGCCAATCCTGCCAGCCCTGGATGTATTCGCCACGCGCGGTTTCAAATCCCTCTAGCAAGCTGGCCAAGGCATGGCCGCCCGCTTCCGCCGCCACTTGGCCAAAGCCGAGGGCGAGCACAAACTCTCCGCCGCAGGAGTTGAGATCGACTTCTCCTGTCAACGCGACATTGCCGTTTTCGGCCTGCGGGTATTCCCAGGTCATGGCGAAGTTGCGCGCCAAATCCTGCCAGCCATCGGAGGCGCCCACGAAGCCCGCCGATCGCTTACCCCAGTCAGCCGAGGAAGCCAAGGCCAGCGCTTGCCCGTCACGCCAAGCATAGAGCATGGGCGTTCCCTTGTAATCTCCGATGGAAGCGGTGTTGCCATAGCCGCAATTGGCCAGATGCGGAGCCAGCAGCACATAAACCCGATAGTCGGAGAGGCGGCCCTGAAGCGGCTGAAAGCGAATTTTCTGCAGGCACACATGCCGGCAGGGGTCGGTGCAGATTTCCTTTTCGATGCGATAACGGCCATCCATGGCGGTATTCACCAGGCGATACGCGGGTACGCCAGGGGCTAGATAATTGACCACGAATGTGGCATGCCGCTTTTCTTCGGAAAAGTAAGATCGCCCGTCGGTGATGATCAGTCCCAGATCGCGCGTGCAGGCCGTATCCACGCGGGGAAAATAAATTTCGTTGATTATGCCGTGGCTGAGCGTGAACCAGACGCGGCTGGAGGCACTGAGTGCCGTGCCCACGCCCGACTTCGCGCTCGAAGTCCAGCGCGGCGGAATGCCCGGCCAGCCCGGGGGGGTGCTGGAAGTTGGAGTATCCATCTCTGTATGCTCGGACCGAACTCGCATTGTAATACTGGCCCCGACCAGTCCGCTGAAGGCTGAAACCTTTCCGCAACCCTTATGTACTCGTCATCCGTTAAAATGATCGGCCATTCTCCAGAAAGGCTGATGCCACTTGAAGCGCTCCCTGATTTTGCTGTTCCTGCTGGCTTCGCTTGCGCTGGCCTACCAGGAAAAACTGTCCCAGGAAAAGATCATTGCTTTGCCTACCAGCAAGCGCCTGCTGGCACCCCCGGGAAATGCGCGCACCACGAATGGCTTGCCGGTAGCGGCGGTGGTCGATCCCAGCGGCCGCTACCTGGCCCTGCTGAACGCCGGGTACGGTACGGCCGATTCGCAGTATCGCCAGTCGATTGCCGTACTTGACCTCGCCACCAATCAGCTGAGCGATTTTCCCGATCCGCGCTTGCGGCCATATGCGCGGCAGGCGCTGTTTCTTGGCCTGGCCTTCAGCCCCGATGGCGGCAAGTTGTATGCCACGGTCGGATCCATCACCGATCCAACCGGCGAGCGCCACGGGGACACCGGCAACGGGATCATTGTGTACCGTTTCAAAGACGGAAGACTCGCGCCCGGCACCTTTCTTCCTGTTCCCCTGCAATCAGTCCCGTCCCGAAAGCACATCGCGCATGATCTGGCCAAGGTCCCGCCGGGGAAAGCCATTCCTTATCCCGCCGGCCTAACCGCTTTTACACAAGACGGAAGGGAAGAGCTGTTGCTGGCCGACAATCTCTCGGATGATGTCCTGTTGCTCGACAGTGACGGCAAACTGCTGCGTCGTTTTGATCTGAGCAGTGGCCGGGAAATCCCCTCCACGTTTCCCTACACGGTCGTCGTCACGCACGATGGCCGGCGTGGCTTCTGCAGTTTGTGGAATGCCTCGGAAGTGGCGGAGCTCGACCTCGCTCGCGGCAAAGTGATCCGCCGTATTCATCTACTGAAGCCCAAGTCAGCCACGGAAGCGGGTTCCCATCCCACGGCCATGCTGCTGAGCCGCGATCAGAGCTTGCTCTTTGTGGCCCTTTCCAACCGCGATGCCGTCGCCGTCGTGGACACAAAGAAAGGCAAATTGCGGCGCCTGTTGACCACCCGGCTCCCGGGTCAGGAGTTTGCCGGCACATTCCCCAATGCCCTGGCGGAATCGGCGGATGGCAAGCGCTTGTTCGTTGCCGACGCATCTTCCGACGCGGTGGCGGTCTTCGACATTTCAGATCTGGAAGGGGAGAAAGGGGAAGCGACAGCTCAGGCGCCGCTGGGTTTCATTCCCACCGAATGGTATCCCACCGCGGTCGCCGTGCGCGGCGAT
>DATGIY010000584.1:0-4264 GCA_035295475.1 Terriglobales bacterium | reverse complement strand
GAGGCGCTCAAGCCCTCGCCGCTGGAAAGCAACCTGCAGCACCTGACGGATGAGATCGGGGGGCGAGTTCCTGGAACTCCGGCTATGGGGCAGGCCATCAGCTGGGCGCAGGAGGCTTTTCGCGCCGCCGGGGGCGAGAACGTCCACACCGAGCCATTTCAAATCCCGCAATCCTGGGCAGAGTACGAAACGCATTTTGCGGTGGTGGCGCCGGTGGAACTCAGCTTGCACGCCGTCTCGGTGGCCTGGGGGCCGGCGCTGCCGCCGCTGCGCCATGTGCACATCGTGGATGTGCGGGACGGGAGCGACGACGACTTTCTTCGCGCCGGCAACGTGGCGGGCTGCATTGTGCTGGTGCACGGGAAGGTGATCCAAACATGGGCCGACCTGTTCGAGGAATATGACCGCGTGCCTCCCATTATTCAGCGAGCGCTTCGCGGGCACGCGGCGGCCATTGCCTGGATCTCCGAGCGCGACCGCGACCTGCTTTATCGCCATACCGACACCCAGACCGGAGAAGTAGAGCCCATTCCGCAGGTCATTGTGGCGCGGGAAGAGGGCTTGCGTATTGCGCGCCTGCTGGCCCAGGGACGGCAGGTGTACGCGGACCTGGGAATCGCTAACCAGGTTGGCGGCCCGTTCCACACCGCCAACGTAGTAACCGAAATTCGCGGCAGCGAGCATCCGGAACAATTTGTAATTTTGGGCGCGCACCTTGATTCCTGGGAACTGGGGACGGGAGCCTTGGACAACGGCTGCAACGCGGCCATGGTGATTGACGCGTTGCGCGCCATTCGCGCGGCGCGAGTCCCGCTCAAGCGAAGCATCCGCTTCGTGCTGTTTTCCGGCGAAGAGGAGGGACTGCTGGGATCGGAAGCCTATGCCCGGCAGCACCGCGATGAACTGGACAACGCCATGGCGGCGGTTATTTTCGATTCCGGCAGCGGGCGTGTGAGTGGATTTACGCTGAGCGGGCGCAGCGAATTG
The DNA here is from genome assembly GCA_035295475.1 of Terriglobales bacterium. Taxonomy (GTDB): domain Bacteria; phylum Acidobacteriota; class Terriglobia; order Terriglobales; family Acidobacteriaceae; genus JAICWP01. The sequence goes on along the minus strand of DATGIY010000584.1, from coordinate 3,277 downwards.
GCGGGGGCCACGAGCGATCTGATCGCGCCGCTGAAGCAGATGGGCGTCAGGGATGTCACCGAGGATGCCGACATGGGCACGGACAACTTCGATTTTGTGCTGGAGGGCGTGCCCACGCTGGTGGCCAACCAGGATGCCGCCAACTACATGCAGAACTACCATGCCATGTCAGATACTTTTGACAAGGTGGATCTGGGAAATCTGCGCCGGGAAGTAGCCGAGGCAGCGGCCGTGGTAGTGGGTATCGCCAACGCTCCGCAACGATTCGGCACGCGCCAGAACCGCGCCCAGGTGGAGCAACTGCTGCGCGACACGCACCTAGACCAGGCGATGAAGGAAAGCGGCGTGTGGGCGGCATGGGAGAGCGGGCAGCGCGGCCGGACCCGCTGACCTGCCAGGACGGCCCGCGGGTACCCGGCCCACGCGCGGGCTACGAGGAGAAGCTTGCACCAACTGCTTTTCTGGATCGTTTTCAATGTATTCGTGGGGCTGATGCTGGCGCTCGACCTCGGGGTCTTCCACCGGCGGGCGCACGCTATCAAGTTCCGCGAAGCCATGGGCTGGAGCGTGATGTGGATCTGCCTCGCGGCCGGCTTCGCGGTGCTGGTTTATTTCTGGCGCGGGCGCACCGCAACCCTGGAATTCACCACCGGGTATCTGATCGAGCTCTCGCTGAGCGTCGATAATCTTTTCGTATTCCTACTCATCTTCCGCTACTTCCGCGTGCCCGGCTGGCAACAGCACAAAGTTCTGTACTGGGGCATTTTGGGCGCGCTGATCATGCGCGGGATTTTCATCGTGGTGGGCGTGGGTTTGATGCGGCGGTTTGAATGGATCATCTACGTGTTTGGCGCGTTTCTGGTCTACACCGGGGCCAAGCTGCTGCGCAGCAAGGAAATGGAAGTGCATCCCTCGGAAAACCGGGTGGTGCGGCTGTTTCGGCGCTGGATGCCGGTCACACCCGATTTTGTGGGTAGCAAATTCCTGGTGCGGGACAACGGCTTATACGCCACGCCGCTGCTGATCGTGCTGCTGGTGGTGGAGACCACCGATATTCTTTTTGCCGCGGATTCTATCCCCGCCGTGCTGGCCATCACCATCGACACGTTCATCGTCTACACCTCGAACGTGTTCGCCATTCTGGGACTGCGCTCGATGTACTTTGCCCTCGCCGGCATGATGGAAGCGTTTCACTACCTGCACTATGGTCTGGCGGTGATCCTGATGTTTATCGGAGCCAAAATGCTGGTTTCGCATTACTACCGGATTCCGACAGAGGCGGCGCTCGCGGTCGTGGGCGCGGTGCTGGCCCTTTCCGTGCTGGCGTCGATTCTGCATCCGCAGAAGAAGCCGGGATAAAACACCAACAAACCCAGCTATGGGAGGAAATTGACGTTGTACTAAGTGGCCGATTCGGTGAGTTCCCGTTTGGCCAAAACCACCACCCGGCCGGCCTGGGCCAGGGCGATAGCAGCCCGCAAACCGGCAACTCCAGCGCCGATCACCAGGAAGTCGGTCTCGGCTGGGAGCGACTTCATGGGCCGATGGTAGCACGCAGTCGGCAGGCAATTCCGTGATGGGGCACGGCTTACGCTATCATTAGTACGTGGCAAAAGTATCGCTTCCCATCCCGCCCCAACCTTACGAAGTGGTCATCGAAGCCGGCCTGCTGGGCCGCGCCGGCTCGCTCTTGCGCGAAGTTCTGCCCGCGGGCAGCCGCTGTTTCGTGGTCACGGTGCCGACTGTGCGCAAGGCCTGGGCGGAGCCGCTGATGAACTCGCTCAGCGAATCCGGCTTAAACGCGCAAATGCTGGAAATACCGGACGGGGAATCGCACAAGACGCTGGGCACAGTGGAACGGCTGGGCCGCAAGCTGGTTTCGCTGGGCGCCGACCGGCAGTCCGTGATTCTGGCTTTCGGGGGAGGCGTGGTCGGCGACCTGGCGGGATTTCTGGCTTCGATTTACATGCGCGGCATCGACTATGTTCAGATTCCGACCACGCTGCTGGCGCAAGTGGATGCCTCGGTGGGAGGGAAGACTGGAGTCAACCTGCGCGAGGGCAAGAATCTGGTGGGCCGCTTTCACCAGCCGCGGGCGGTGCTGATCGATCCCAATGTGCTGAGCACGCTGCCGGAGCGCGAATTCCGTTCCGGATTGTATGAATCGCTGAAGTGCGGGGTGATCAGCAGCCCGGAAATCTTTACCCGCCTGGAGGAGAACCGTGATCCGATTTTGCAACGCGACATTGCGGCGCTGGAGTGGCTGATCACGGAGAGCGTGAAGTGCAAGGCGGCGATCGTCACCGTGGACGAAAAGGAAGGCGATTTGCGCCGAGTGCTGAATTTCGGACATACCATCGGGCACGCCCTGGAGGCGGAGACGGGCTATAAGCAGTTTCTGCACGGGGAAGCCGTGGCCTGGGGCATGGTGGCTTCCGCCATGATCGCGGCGGCGATGCAGAAAACGGATTCCGATACCGCCCGCCGCATTATTTCCACGGTGCTGGCGCTGGCCACCCTGCCCCGGGTGGAGCCGCGCGGCAAGCGCGTATTTCGCCGTCTCAAGTCCGACAAGAAGACGACGAACGGGGTAGTGCACTACGTGCTGCCTACCAGGATCGGCGCGGCGGAAATTGTCAGCGACGTACCGGACGGCGCGGTGGTGCAAGCCATCGAAGAATTGCGCTATCTCTCGCGCGCTTAGAGCAGCTTGAGCCAGATGACCAAACCCGCGGTCACGGGCGCAGCTCCCGCCGGCGCGAGTGATCGACCGACAGCGGCAGCGGCGGTGCGGGAGATGTTCAGCGCTATCGCACCCCGCTACGACCTGCTCAATCATCTTCTCTCCTTCAACGTGGATCGGCTGTGGTGGCGGCGAACGGCGCAGGCCTTCGCCGGGACGCTGGGGCGCGACGACGCCCGGGTGCTGGATCTTTGCTGCGGCACGGGCGATATGGCGTTCGCCCTCAGGAAACAGGCGGGCCGGGGCCGCCCTCTTATTCTGGGCGTGGATTGTTCTCATCCCATGCTGCAGCGGGCGAGGCAGAAATCCGCCGGAACCAAGCTGCATTGGGCGGAGGCTGACGCGCTGCGCCTGCCTTTGCCCGATGCATGCCTGGACCTGGTGACGGCCGCGTTCGGTTTTCGCAATCTGGCCGATTACGATGCCGGGCTGCGGGAGATTGCGCGGGTGTTGCGCCCGGGTGGAGAAGTGGGCATCCTGGATTTCGGCGAGCCGCGGGGGCTGCTGGGATCTATTTATCGAATTTATTTTCGC
>DATGIY010000583.1:0-5933 GCA_035295475.1 Terriglobales bacterium | reverse complement strand
GAAATTTTGCACTAAGTGTGGTGCAGCGATGGCGGGAGCCGTCGGCGCGCAGCCCACCGCTGGAGCGGGTCCGGCGGCTGCAGCGGCCAAACCGGCTATGGTTACAGGGCCGTCAACATCCACTCCTCAGGGTGGCGGAGGCGCGCTCAAAGTCATTTTGATCGTGGTCGCGGTCATCATTGGCATTGTCGTCTTAGGCGGGGCGGTGATCGGCTTTGGTGTGTGGCGCCTGGCAAGCAGAACTCATATTCAAGCAGGCAAGGACAGAGCTCGAATTGAGACCCCGTTCGGCACCGTGGAGAGCAATACCAATACCAGCGAGGCGCTCAGGAAACTGGGGGTTGATATATATCCGGGAGCCCGGCCTCTTCCAGGCGGCGCGGCAGTTAGCATGGGGGCGATGAGCACCGTGACCGCCGAGTTCGAGACGCCTGATTCGCCGGACCTGGTGGAATCGTTTTATAAGGCGCGGTTCCCCCGTTCCAATATCAACGTGAGCGACCAGAATCAGCGGACCATGGTGTTTGCCACGCCCGGCAAAGGCATGATGACGGTCGTCATTGAGCCGCGCGGCAGCATGACCCACATCACCATTTCCAATGTGGGCGGAGTGAATGCGGCTCCCGCCCAGCAGCAGACAAACTGAGCTTTGGGTTGCTGGCACAGAAGGAGCAGAATGAAGGCATGGCAGTGCGAGCCATGCCTTTGTTGTTTAGTAGGGTCGGGGTAGAAATGGGTCCACGTAGAGATGTTGCTCGCGACGTCTCCGCATGCGTCAAAGCGAGACATAGTAAGTTAAGTCTCTAGTGGAGTTCGTGAAAATTGGAGAGCTGATGGCGGGCACAGCCAAGGCGGTGAGCATAGAACCGGGAGCGTGGCGAACCATCCACGTGGACGCCGCCGGCCTGGAGGCGGAACTACGTCGCCAGGTGCAAGGCGAAGTGCGCTTCGATGCCGGCAGCCGGGCGGCCTACACCGTAGACGGTTCGAACTACCGCCAGGTGCCCATCGGCGTGGTTGTTCCCAAGGCGGTTGAAGACGTAGTGGAGACGGTGACCGCCTGCCATCAATTCGGCGCCCCGGTTCTGTCCCGCGGCGGCGGCACCAGCCTGGCGGGACAGTGCTGCAATGTGGCTGTGGTCATCGACTGGAGCAGGTATCTGCACAAAATTCTCGAAATCAACGCGGCGGAAAAATACGCCCGCGTGCAGCCGGGCCTGATTTGTGATCGGCTGCGGGAAGCGACCGCGCCCCACCGGCTCACCTGGGGACCGGATCCGGCAACGCACACGCACTGCACCTTCGGCGGCATGCTGGGCAACAACTCCTGCGGCGTGCACTCGCAAATGTCGGGCAAAGCAGTGGAAAACGTCCACGAGATGGAGGTGCTGCTGTATGACGGCACGCGCCTGCAGGCAGGTTGGATGAACGATGCCGATATGCAGCGCGCGGCCGCCCAGGGCGGACGCGTAGGCGAGATCTATGCGCGGCTGCTGGCGCTGCGAACGCGCTACGCCGGCCTGATCCAAGAGCGCTATCCGCGGATTCCGCGGCGAGTTTCCGGCTACAACCTCGACGCGTTGCTGCCGGGTTCTGATGGGCGATGCAATGTGGCCCGAGCCCTGGTGGGAAGCGAAGGCACCTGCGTCACGATGCTGGAGGCCAAGGTACAGCTGATACCCAGCAAGCCGGCGCGCGTGCTGGTATTGCTGGGCTATCCCGACATGTACGTGGCGGGCGATGACGTGCCGCGCGTGGTCGAATTCGGTCCTATCGGGCTGGAAGGCTTTGACGAGATCGTTGCTATCAACATCCGCAAGAAAGGCCTGCCGCAACAGGAATACCTGCCGATGATGCCGCGGGGCAGCGGCTGGCTGCTGGTGGAGTTTGGCGCCGACACAAAGGAAGAAGCGCTCGCCCAGGCCACCCGGTTCGCGCAAGCTTCCCAGGGCAAGGCGCTGGAGTCGCGGATTTTCACCGACCCGGAACAGCAGCGGCGCATCTGGATTGTGCGCGAATCGGCCCTGGGCGCCAATTCCTTCGTTCCCGGCGAGAAACACAGCTGGGAGGGCTGGGAGGATTCCGCGGTGGCGCCGGAGAAAATCGGCGCTTACTTGCGCGATCTGCGCCGGCTCTACAACCAATACGGCTACACTTCCGCGCTCTACGGACACTTTGGGCAAGGTTGCGTGCACTGCCGGGTGGACTTTGATCTGGAAACCGCGGCGGGAATCCAGAAGTATCGCGAGTTCATGGAAGAAGCCGTGGCCCTGGTGGTGGGCTACGGGGGCTCGCTTTCCGGCGAACACGGCGACGGGCAGGCGCGCGCGGAATTTCTCGACCGCATGTTCGGGCCGGAACTGGTGGAAGCATTTCGCGAGTTCAAGACTATTTGGGACCCGGATTGGAAGATGAATCCGGGGAAAGTGGTGGATCCGTATCGCATCGAGGAAAACCTGCGGCTGGGGGCGGGTTATGTGGCGCCGCATCCGCCTACGCATTTCCAGTTTCCCGCGGACCATGGCAGCTTCGCGCACGCCACGCTGCGCTGCGTGGGTGTGGGTAAATGCCGTCGCTGGAACGGTCAAGGCGAGCAGGACACCATGTGTCCAAGTTTCATGGTGACTCATGAAGAGCGGCACAGCACCCGCGGACGGGCGCACCTGCTTTGGGAGATGCTGCATGGCGACGTCATCAAGGGTGGCTGGCGCGATGAGCAGGTGAAGGAAGCGCTGGATCTTTGCCTGGCCTGCAAGGGTTGCAAGGGCGATTGCCCGGTCAATGTGGATGTCGCCACGTATAAGGCGGAATTCCTGGCGCATTACTGGGAAGGCAGGCTGCGGCCGCTTCACGCCTATGCCTTCGGGTGGATTGACAAGTGGGCGCGGCTGGGCTCGGCTGCGCCGGGATTGGTCAACCTGTTCACCCACGGTCCCGGGCTGAGCGCGTTGGCCAAACTCGCAGCCGGAATTCCGCGGCAGCGAACCATTCCACCCTTCGCAAGGAAAACTTTTAAGAGCTGGTTTCGAAAACGCGGTCCCCATAACCCGGACCGGCCGCGCGTGATCCTGTGGCCGGATACGTTCAACAACTATTTCAAACCGCAGGCGGCGCGCGCGGCTGTGGCGGTCTTGGAAGCGGCCGGTTGGCAGGTAGTGGTTCCGCAGATGCACCTTTGTTGCGGGCGTCCTCTTTATGACTATGGATTCCTTGAGATGGCCAAGTCGTATCTGCGGCGAGTGCTGAAAACGCTGGCGCCGGAAATCGATGCCGGCACTCCCATGGTTGTGCTGGAACCGAGCTGTGGCTCGGTGTTTCGCGACGACATGAACGGGCTGCTGCCGGATTCTGAGCGGGCGCAGATGCTGGCGCGGCAGACCTTCACGTTGGCCGAGTTTCTAGAAAAGAACGGATATCAGCCGCCAAAGCTGGCGCGCAAAGCCATCGTGCACGGTCATTGCCATCACAAGGCCATCATGCGGCTGAAAGAAGAGAAGCAGATGATGGACAAGATGGGGCTCGACTATCGTCTGCTTGAGTCGGGTTGCTGCGGCATGGCGGGCGCCTTCGGATACGAACGCGATCATTACGAGATTTCTCTCGCGATTGGCGAACGCGTCCTGCTGCCAGCGGTGCGCGAGGCGGAAGAATCGACCATCATCATTGCCGACGGCTTCAGCTGCCAAAGCCAGATCGAGCAGCAAGCAGGGCGGAAGGCGCTGCATCTGGCGGAAGTAATAGCAAGCGTTTTGCCAGGAGCGTAATAGCTGAATCCAGCGCCATCTGGCTAGTTAGCTGATGGCACGTAGTATCCGGCACGCGTACGCAGCCGCAAATGGCCGGACCTGCCCTGAATCCTCACCGCATGAAATTCGCCGCCATTGAGTTGTCCCGCAGGCCGAAATCCGACTACATATTGACCGCGCAATTCGCTTTCGATTTCTGCGAAGATCGCCTGGGCCTTGTCATAACGGGAGAGGAAAAAAGCGCGTCCGCCGCTGCTGGCCGCGATTTGGCGCAGGATGCGGTCTCCGGGATATTCCCATCGCGAACTGTGCACGGAGATGGAGTAGACAGCAATCTGCCATTGCTGCAGGGCGGCTATGGCTTCGCCCAGGGTGGCGCGGCTGTAATTATCCTCGCCATCGCTGAACAGGAGCAGAACACGACGTGTGGGGGTCGCGGAAGCCAGTTTCCGGGCGGCAGCGATTAGAGAATCGTAGAGTGCCGTTTGTCCGCCCGCCTGCAGCGGTGGCGAAGCCTTCGGCGCCTCGGTCTGCGCATAGGCGAGAAAAGGCATTTGCCCGGCTGCGAAGGTGATGGCGAACACCTGATCACCGCGAGAGCCGTGCAGCCTTCGCAGGGAGTTAAGTCCTGTCCGGCGTTCCGCCGCAAAGCCGGGATGCATGGACTCGCTGGCATCAAGCAGCAGAGCGATACGTAGCGGCAGGCTCGCCCTCGACTCAAAGCTGGTGATCGGGACGGCGATGCCGTTGTCGAACACCGCGATTTCCGCTTCTTGCAGATCCACCACGGGGCGGTGCCGATGATCCTGCGCGCTGATGACCATCTGCACCTCTGGAACCAGCCGGTGAATGGTCAAAGAAGTGGTCCCGGGTAAGGCAGCGTCGGGCTGCGAACGCGACATCAGCTCCTGAGCCGGGGCGCAAGTGAAAAACAACGTGATGATAATGACGCAGCAGAATGTCCGCATGGGTGACTGGTGAACTGCCCCTCCACCATTACACCTGAGGTGAGAAGCTGCCGGGCAGTTGCGAGATGGCTCGATATGCGTGACAGTTCCCATCAAGAACTCGTTCCCACTGTGGGCTGCGATTCAGAGGCACAGTTTTCGGTGATTCTCATCACTGCGCGCGACCTCCATTCCCTTCATGCTTTAAACAGGAGCGGTGATGAGGCACGAGTTGGGGTGTGCCCGGAGGATTTGCGGCTAAGAGCGCCGTCCGCAGCTGTTATTTGGGGGCGCGGCGTGGGAGGCGCCATGTCGATGAGTCTGGGGTTCTTGACCAGCCTGGCGATTGTGGGTGCTGCCTGGTGGCGCCGCCGCAAAGACTTGTCTCAGAAATCCGGGTTGCAGAAACCACAGCCGCAATCCGACACAAAATTTGAGCTTCCCGAGAACTACTACTTCCACTGGGGCCATACCTGGCTGCTGGAACAAACTCGAGAGACGGCACGCGTCGGCATTGACGCGTTTGCGGCTACTCTCTTGGGAGAGATAGAAAAAATAAATGTGACCGGCGAGCAGCGCTGGGTACGGCAAGGACAGAAGCTGATGACGCTGAGCTACAGGGGTGGAACCGTAGACATGGTTTCGCCGCTCGAAGGGGTCGTAACCGCACTGAACCAGGAGGTAATACGGAATCCCGCATTGGTCCTGAGCGACCCCTACCAGGCCGGCTGGGTATGCGCCATCAAGTCTCCCAACATGGAGATCAACAAGCGAAATCTGGTCGAGGGCGCCCGGGCCGCAAGTTGGATGCAGAACAGTCTTACTCGCCTCAAGCGTATGTTGGCGGAGGCTGAGCCTGCTTTGGCTCAGGACGGAGGAATGCCCGTGCTTGGCGTGCTGGGCAAATTAAGTTGCGAGATGCGCCAACGCGTGGTGAACGAATTCTTCCTCACCTGAAAAAATACTGTCCCGGGCCTAAATCTGCGACACCCGCTTCCTAAAATTGTGCCTCGCCGTGTAATCCTGGGCATCGGCTGCTGTTGCTACAATCTTGGCTTCACTCATGCCGCACGTACCCGTGGCCGCGCTGTCGGACGCCCGCCTGATCGCGGCTTATGCCATCTTTAGCGGCAGCTATCTGGTTTTCGCGGTGGGCAAATTCCCCGGCATGAAAATTGACCGGCCGGGCGCGGCCATCATTGGCGCGGTGCTGATGGTCGCCTTCCGCATCGTGACCCCG
>DATGIY010000582.1:0-2093 GCA_035295475.1 Terriglobales bacterium | reverse complement strand
ACTTGAAGTTGTGCGATCCCCCCCAATTCCCTTTGTAGTAGGAAGCGCTGCTGGAAAAGGCCAGCACCTGCGACGGATTCAGGAAGGTGTAGATGGGCGCGCCGGTGACCGTCTGCTGCAAGGGATCGATGCGCGAAAAGTCGGCGGGCGTAACGCTGGACTGCGCTCCCAGCGGGAACAGCAGGTGCATGTAGCCAAAGCGGGTATCCAGCACCAGGTTGTTTTTGATGACGCTATTCCAGTTTCCCTGCAGGATGTAGGCAGGCTCGATCTGCCGCCAGCTGGCCTGCTCCGCCACAAAAGCATAGCCCTCGTCGCGGCGGAAGAAACGGTTTTGCTCGTTGTACCACCAGTCAAAGTTCAGGCGATTGTTGGTAGTTAGCTGATAATCGGAACGCAGAGTGACGTTGGTCTGGTGATTGGGATCGGCGATCGGCGACCCGTCCTGGCGGCGCACGGAAAGCACGCTCTCCTTCAGCGCATAGAGGCGCCATGAACCGAAGGCCCACCATTTGTTCTTGATCAGAGGTCCGCCCAGGTTAACGGTACTGTCGCGGGTCATAATCATGGGCGAACCGACGTTCACCGGTTGGCCCTGGTAGGTGGGTTCATTCACCCCGGCCTGGGTGGCAGCCGTGTCGTAATAAATGGCGGCCAGTCCGTGCACCTCGTTGGAACCGGACTTGGGAACCATGTTCATGTACACGCCGCCCACGCCTACCTCCGCGGGGGCGTTGTCGCTCACCACCTGGAATTCCTGCAGGGAATCGTGGTCGATATAAAAGGCCGTGAAGCCGCCGGTCGCGCCTGGCCAGTTCAGCCGCAATCCGTTGAAACTGTAGACCTGCTCGCCCGGTTGGCTGCCGTGCACTTCCATGGTCGCCTGCTGAAAGCTTTGGTTGCCGGCCACGTCAAAGCGGTCAGGAGTCGTGCCTGGCGCCTGATCCACGGTGGACCAGATGTCGCGGCCGCTGGGGATGTTCTGCAAGAGTGAGGAGTCGAAGGTAGTCGCCGTCTCGTTGCCTTTCACATCGACCACCGGCGCCTCGCTGGTCACTTCCACCGACTGCTGGACCTCGCCTACCTGCAGTTGTGGACGGATCGTGGCGGTAAAGCCAGGGTTGATCACAATACCGCGCTGCACCCAGGTCTTAAACCCCGGGGCGGAAACCGACAGCTGGTAGGTTCCGGGAGGCAACTGATCAAAGAGATAGCTGCCGTCCTTCTGGGTTTTCACGGTTCTGTTGGCCATCAACGCGGGGCTGCTGACCGTGAGGCTGGCGCCGGGCAGCAAAGCGCCCGAGGCGTCGGTCACCAGACCTTGGATCTGCCCAGTAATGGCGACCTGTGCCCACGCGGAACAGGCCAGCAAGGAAATTAGAAGCACCAACAGCGACAGCTTAATTTTCACAGAACACCTCCGAAGCTTGCATCAGGATGCCGAGAAAAAAGAGCCGCGGTTCAATCCTTCATGTGCTGCTGCTGTTAATTAACCTTGAAAAATGGGGACGGCCCCATGCCGGAAAAACAGTTTGGCCGTCTGCCGGGAGATGCGAATTGGGAGGAGTATATATCGTATGCAATATAAAAATGTCAAGTTTGTGGGCGGAAAAATCAGCCGCGGCCAGAAGAGACAGATGTGTTTTGTAATGTGATCTCGCGGCGCAGGTAGCCTTCAGCGCATCGGCGAACCTGCTCGTTGGCTTAAGACGAGTTGGGCCGCCAATCGCCAGCCAGATTGGCGGCAACCGGCTTGTGGGTAATCCGGAGGTGCCGCCACCTCAGTAATTTTTCAAGCCGACGCGCCCGAGCTAGGCTTGATGGTGGAGAACTCTGATGGCGTCGCCCGCTCGCAACTCCATTTCCCTATCGCAGGCGCCGAATACGCACCCCGCTGCGCTGCAGCCGACGATGAACGACATGTTGCGTGAGTGCATCGAGCTTTGCGCCCGCGTAGCCGAGCAACACGCCGCCGCGGAAGTGGCCCAGTCGATTCGCAAACTCAAACCACCCAGCCGCTGGCCCTGACGCCCCAGGAATGGGAGCAGCGCATTACTTCTTTTTCTTTGCGTTGTCCTCGGTATCGGTGTTCT
>DATGIY010000581.1:0-2658 GCA_035295475.1 Terriglobales bacterium | reverse complement strand
CGCAACGCTTGCGTGAGAACGTAATCGTCGCTGGCCGTTCTGGCCCACAGCGATTCCACTCCCAGGCGCGCGAACAATTCCTTCCGTATTGCCATGGCGCCGCCCCAGACAAATTCGACTTTTTTCGGACCAAACATCCCGAAAATTACGGCGTTCCAGGCGCTGCGCAGGTTCGACCAGAAATTCGCCGGCTCCGGCAAGTAAACCCGATAGCCGGTAGCTGCCCCTGCCTGCTGCTCTTTCAACGGAGCCACCAGGGCCCGAAGCCAGCCTCGGCTGACCCGCCCGTCGGAATCGGCAAACACCAGCACCTGCGATTCCGAGCTGGCCGCTCGCACCGCCGCCAGCAGGTTTTGCAATTTCTCCGCCGCCGCTGCGGCTATATTTTTGGAAAACACCACGCGCGCCGTCGCCGGTACTACAGCCTCGGGTATGTCGCCCGGTGTTCGGGCGGCGACAATCAGTTCAAAGTTGGGATAATCGAGAGCGGCCAGCGACGCCAGATTCTCACGCAAGCCTTCATCGTGGCCCTTGACTGGAACGATGAGGGTTACCGGGGGCAGAAAAGTTTCTTGCTTCTGGTCACGCAGGCGATCCCGGTAATAGCGGAACTTGTCTTTCTCGCCCCGCCATGAGGCGATGGCCAATAAGACCGCCGGCGCCACCAGGATGGCAAACAGCCACATGCGTGTCCCTGCTGGATTGGGATGCGGCGGCCAAGCCTCCGCTCAGTCCTGTATTGTATAGATGAGAACTTCCGCCTCGTGATCAGCGCGGGCAGGTATTGCCAGGTAAAAGCGATCGAAGCCTTTGCCCAGTTTGCCCCAGTACCCCGCCGTGCGCCCTCCCAGCCGCGAAGGAACTTTCGCCAGCAGACGATAATGATCGGGATCCTCCTGCTGGAACACGCTGATGTACCCTTCCCCACCGGCCGCATAAATACGCTTACGGGGAGCGTCATAGTACAGGTCGTCGGAATCCTGGACACAGGGCAAGGTGGATACGACGTGGCCGAAACGGGTGTCCACCACCAGCAGGCGGGCGGGCTCGCGCGTGACCACAAATAGCCGGTGGTCGGCCTCGTCCAGCGCCATAGGAAAGTTGCTTTCCTCCTTTATCGACCAGCGCGTAATCGACCCACTGTCCCGATTGATGGCCGCAATCTGCTTCAAGCCCGGCAGATTCACGTAAATGTTGGGGCCCGATTTCTCCAATTGAAATGATTCCGGGTGCGCTCCCAGCTTGAACTCCTTTGGCAGGCGCTGGTTGTTGGTCACGTCCACCATGGCGATGGCGCCATCGCCGTACCCGACATAAACGTGCTTGCTGGCGGGATCGTAACGAAGGTTATCCACGTCGTCGCCAAAATCAATCGTCGTCACCTGAGCATAGGACTGCGCGTCGAAGATGTAGAGCTTGCCTTCATCACTGCCCACAAAGATTTCTTTCACTTCCGGAACATAGGCCACGCCCTGGGGACGGGGAATCCCGGGAATGGCGTGGGCCACGATGCCGGCGGCCAGATCGATCACCTCTTCGGTGTTGTTGCCCAGCGCCGAGATAAAGATAGTGCCCTCGGGTCCCAGGGCAAAATGATCGATGCGCCCCTGGACGTGCGGCATGGCAATTGCCCCGGTCAAGGTTAAGGGCATGGTTTCAGCCGGCGCCGCGGACGCTCGCGGAGAGTGCCTTTGCGCATTGGCCGGCGCTCCCATGAGCGCCACAACCATTACAGCGAGCGACACACGTTTCAGGATTTTCATTGCGATCACGTCCCTAAAGGCGGATTTTCCAGGTGCTTTATTGTGCTGTCCCGGGCATATCCAGGTGCCGAATCAGCCAGGGAATGATGACTTTGTTGAAAATTACCGGATCCGGCCAGACCCCGACTTGCCGCCCCAAGTGTCCCCCCTGGGGATTGATCCAGGCATCTTTCGGTATGTCACCATTGTCCAGAATCAAGTAAATGTCCGACATGGGAATCAGCGTGTCCTTTGCCCCGGCAATGATCAGCATGGGCGTGGTCGATTTGCCGATCAGGTGCTGATTCACCAGCGACATCTGCGGCGAAATTTTATTCGCTTCTTCGATGGTCTTCACGCCGTACAGGTACTGAAACACCTGCGACAATCCAAACAGGTATTCGCGATTGCGCAGCATCTCGTCTTCGTGCAGGCCGTGCACATAGCCGGCGTGCACGCCCGGCGATTGTGCCACCACGCACTTCAGCCGGGCACGCTCCACGATCGCCAGTTTGGTCGCCCAATACGCTCCCCAGCTTTGCCCCTCGGCGGCAATGCGCGTCTTGTCCACGTCCGGACGCGCTAGCAGCCAGTCAATAACCCGCGAATACAGCCGGTCGGCCGTGGGGCTGGCTTTGATCGGCGCCTGTCCCGTTCCGGGCGTGTCCACCGCGATATACCCGATGCCGTGCGGGATGGCAGCATCGAAATTCAGCGACATGTTCTCTTTGCGGCTGTCCGCGCCATTGATGGCGATCACCATCGGCACTGGACCGGTGGCGTTCTTGGGCATCCGCAGGTAACCAACGATTTCCTTGCCTTCGAAGGGTATATGCACCACCTGGATGGGTGGATCCAGGAGCTTGCCATGCGCCACAAAGGCTTCCAGCGATTTGTTGTACGAGCGCAGTTTGCC
>DATGIY010000580.1:0-3873 GCA_035295475.1 Terriglobales bacterium | reverse complement strand
CTCAGCGACATGGTCCTGGGTCACACCCGCCCACAAACAAGTCGCCATGAGCAGGGAAAACAGCTTCAACCCGATATCGTGAAACACGTGGCGGCGCAGGAATCCCATATCTAGCGCTCCACCTCGGGCTTGAATCCCGTCTCCGGCGACGACCCGCTGCGCGAGGGCGCCGTGGCTCCGTTGGCCTCCAGCTCAGCTCCGTTGGCGATGGGCGTGGGCAGCGCCATGGGGGGCACATAGCGGTGCAACAGCTGGCTCAAACGCTGGCGCAGTTCCTCCGCCGTCAGGTCGCGCTCAATTTTGCCCCCCACTGTCAGGCTGATGGCGCCGGTCTCTTCCGAAACCACCACCGCAATCGCGTCCGTCTCCTCGGTGATCCCGATGGCGGCGCGATGCCGCGTGCCCAGTTGGTTGGAAATCACCGGATTCATGGAAAGCGGCAGAAAGCACGCCGCCGCCGCCACCCGGTCCTTCTGCACAATCACCGCGCCATCGTGCAAAGGAGCGCTGGGACGGAAAATCGTCGCCAGCAGATCATAGGAAAGCCGCGCATCCAGCGGCACGCCGCTCTCGATGTGGGTGCGCAATCCGATTTCGCGCTCGATCACGATCAGGGCGCCGGTCTGATTTTGCGAAAACAGGTTGGCCGCCAGCACAATATCGTCGTAAGCCTCGGCGGCGGAAGACTGCGACGGCCGCGAGAACACCACCCATCTTCCCAGTTTGGCCAGCATGTGCCGGATCTCCGCCTGAAAAACCACGATCAGGCCAAAAACCGCGTAAGGAAGGAAGTTGGTCCGGATCCAGTAAAGTGTCTTGAGCTCACCCACACGCGACAGCCAGAAGATCAGCGCCAGCACGCCCACGCCCACCAGCATGGGCGCAGCGCGGGTGCCGCGAATCAGCACCAGAAATTGATAGATGAGCACCGCCACCAGCAGAATGTCGATAACCGACATTACCGACAGGGGCGGCAGACTCCCTAAGATCTGAGTCAAAACAAACCTCTTTACAGGGATGAACGGAGGAGCCGACCGCTGCTCTATTTTAGCCCAGGATTCCGGCACTCTCGCGTGCCCAAGAGGTGACCAAAGGGAGAGAAAAAGGTTTCCGATTTTGAACGTTTCAACGCTTGACCCGGGGTCGCCACCCCCATCGACGCCTCCGCCTCCGCTGCGTTACTCTGCCCCCAGCCATGCGCGCGGTGGTGCAACGGGTCAGCCGGGCCAAAGTGACGGTCAGCGGCGAGGTGGCGGGCGAGATCGCCGGCGGCCTGCTGGTTCTGCTGGGCGTGGCCCGCGGGGACAGCGAGGCCGATGCCGACTACCTCGCCGACAAGATCGCCGGTTTGCGCGTCTTCGAGGACGCCGAGGGCAAGATGAACCGCTCCCTCGGCGACATCGGTGGCGCGGTGCTCGCGATCTCGCAGTTCACGCTTTACGGGGACGTGCGCCGGGGCAAGCGTCCCTCCTTCGACACTGCCGCCCGCCCGGAACTGGCCCGCCGCCTCTATGAATACTTCGTCAACCGAATCCGGGCCACCGGTCTGCGCTGCGAAACCGGCCGCTTTCAGGAAATGATGCAAGTTGAATTAGTGAACGATGGGCCAGTCACCATCCTGCTCGATTCGCAGAAGCTCTTCTAGCCGCCATTCTCCGTGTACAATGCCGTTTCCCAGCGGAGGGTCCATGCGGAAATTCGGCTTCTGGCTTTTGGTGATCGTTCTTGCTCTTTTCACCGCTTCTAGTTCCCGGGCGCAGCTGAGCGCCGCCGACAAGCAGCTGGCCCACGACATCTTCAAACAACTGATCGAGATCAACACCACCCACTCCAGCGGCAGCACCACCCTGGCGGCGCAAGCCATGGCCAAGCGCCTGCGTGACGCCGGCTTCCCCGGCAGCGACATGGTGGTCATGGGCCCTGACCCGCGCCATGGCAACCTGGTGCTGCGCTATCACGGCACCGGCCAGCAAAAGCCCATTCTGCTCATCGGCCACCTCGATGTCGTCGAAGCTCGCCGCTCCGACTGGACGACCGATCCCTTCCAGTTCGTGGAGAAGGACGGCTATTTCTACGGCCGCGGCACCCAGGACATGAAAAGCGATGACGCCATCTGGGTGGCGGACCTCATCCGCCTCAAGCGCGAAGGCTACAAACCCGACCGCGACCTCATCCTCGCCCTCACAGCCGATGAAGAGGGCGGCAACGCCAACGGCGTGGACTGGCTCATAAAGAATCACCGCGACCTGATCAACGCCGAATACGTGCTCAACTCCGACGGCGGCGGCGTTAACACCGTCAATGGCAAGCCTCTGTTCGTCTCCATGGACGGCAGTGAAAAGCTCTACGGCGATTACCAGCTCAAAGCCACCAATCCCGGCGGCCACAGCTCGCTGCCGGTGCCGGATAACGCCATCTATCACGTCACCGACGCCCTCTCCCGTCTGGAAAAATATCAGTTTCCTTTCGAACTGAACGCCGTTACCCGCGGCTATTTCGAACGCATGTCGACCGTCGAGCACGGGCAGCGCGCCGCGGACATGAAGGCCATCCTCAAGGATCCCCCGGACCAGGCAGCTATCCAGCGCCTCTCCACTGATCCGGAGTTCAACGCCACCATGCGCACCACCTGCATCGCTACCCGCCTGGACGCCGGCCACGCCAACAACGCCCTGCCGCAGACCGCCACCGCCAACGTGAATTGCCGCATCCTACCCGGACACTCCCGCGAGGAGATAAGGCAAGAGCTGGTCAAAGTGTTGGCCGATCCCAAAGTGACGGTGCGCTACGTAGGGAACGACCTGCAAGTTATGGATCATGCTCCGGCGGCGCTGAGCTACGCCCCCGTGAAGCTGCGCCCCGAAGTCATGCAGCCCCTGGACAAGGTGGCGGCGGAAATGTGGCCGGGTGCGCCCGTAATCCCCACCATGTCCACCGGCGCTTCCGACGGCGTTTACACCAACGCCGCTGGCCTGCCCACGTACGGCATCTCAGGCATCGCCATCGATATGGACGACGTCCGCGCTCACGGCAAGGATGAACGTGTCGCAATCCAGTCCTTCTACAACGGCGTACAGTTCTATTACCGGTTCCTGAAGGCGCTGACGGGAGGGAAATAGCTCCTGCACCAAATGTGTAGCGACAGCCGCCCTCGACCCAGGGTCCTGTGTGTGGACAGCCGCCCTCGGCCCGGGGTCATGTGTGGAGACAGCCGCCCTCGGCCCAGAGGCGTATGTAGGGACAGCCGCCTCGGCTGTCCGGGCGAGCGCAGCTCGCCTGCTTTGCCGATAGCCGAAGGCCGATAGCCGACAGCCGACCGCCGCCTATTTCCACGCCCCCACGAGTCGCCGGATCATCAGCAGCTCGCCCAGGTGATAGGCGTTGTGATCGGCAACCAATAACGCTTCCCGCAGAACCGTTTGCCCATCGCCCCAGGGAATGCGGGCATAGAGGTCGGTCTTGGGGTCGGCCACTAATTTCTGCATGGTTTTCAAATCGGCGCGAAACTGCTTCACACTTTTCTCCCACGCCGCTGCGCTGGGCGGAGCCTCGCCTTGCTGCCAGTAGTCGTCCGGAAATGCCGGCGAAACGTGCCGGGAACTGCGGCTGAACTCCACGATGTCCCACTGCGCGATGCGCATGTGCTCCAGCAGGCGCCAGGCGGTGTGCGGCTGTCCCGGCGGCTTTTTGCCCCGCAGCGCCTGCGGAAAGTCCTTCACCACCTCGTCGAACTTCGCGTGCGCGTTGCCGCCGTGCAGCAGATCGAGAAGATGCTGCCGCACTGCCTGGTCGTGATCATCTTTGCTCATTATGGATTCTCCCTCTGCGCGATTCCCGGCGCCGCGCCCGCCAAACCTGTATCCTCCGGGCGTT
>DATGIY010000579.1:0-2112 GCA_035295475.1 Terriglobales bacterium | reverse complement strand
CGCCGAGCTGTTTGGGTGAATTGATATTGAATTCAAGCCCGGCCACCTCCCAGATTTCCTTTTCCTTGGCGCGGCAGTCGCGTTCCAGGCGGGTGGACATGGCGGCCAGCGCGTCGCAATCGATCTTCACTCCGGCTTGCTCCATGCGTGCCAGTACCGGCAACAGGGGGAGATCAATTTTTTCGTAAACCGGGAGGAGGCCGGCGTCCTTCACTTCCTGCCGCAAGGCCGTGGCGAGACGGCCGGTCAGGTCAGCGGCTTCGGTGAGCCCTCCGGCAAGCTTGAGATTGAAGCGGCGCAGAGCCACGTCCGGCAGGCGATGCGAACTGTACGTCGGATCGAGGAGGTAGGAGTAGAGCATGGGATCATCGCGCACTCCCGCCAGGGGGTGGCCGGCATCTGTTAGCGCGTGCAGGGCGGCTTTGAAGTCGTGGACGGCCTTGGGCAGATTTGGATCCGCCAGCGTCTTCAACAAAGCTTGCGCTGCCGGGCCATCGTCCAGGGAAACGGATACCGCCTTCCCCGGTTGGGCGGAGATGGCGGCTTTATGCTCTGGGGCTAGAGCAGCCGCAGGAGCGGCAGCAAAGTTCAGCGTACCGGTTTCGCTTTCCTCGGACTCCTGTTCTTCCTTCGGAACCTCGGCCTCGGCCGCAGTAGCGAGGGCGACCGCGAGTACGCCATCTTTTTTGACCGCCTTCAGTACGGACTGCACGTCGGCCGCTGATTTAGCTTCACTGTAGCGGGTTTCGGCGACCTCCATGCCGGAAATGAAATCCTTCAGCAGCGTGGTAAATTCCAGTTCGGTAAAGAGCTTGCGGCAGGCCTCGGCGTCGGGCTCCTGGGCGCGCATGGGTTCGATATCCAGCGTCACCGGGACATTGGTTTCGATGGTTGCCAGCTTTTTGCTTTCCAGAACGGCCTGGCGATTCTGCTGCAGGGATTCGCGATAGGTTTTCTTCTCGACTTCGGCGGCGTGCTCGAGCGCGGCCTCCACGGTGCCGAAACGGCGAATCAGCTCCACCGATCCCTTGTCGCCGATGCCGGGAGCGCCGGGGATGTTATCGATAGAGTCGCCGCGGAGAGCCATCACGTCCACAACCCGCTCCGGCGGCACGCCCAGCACCTCTTCCACCTTGGCGCGATCGCAGATCAGATTGTCCTTGGGCGGGTTGAGCACGCAGATTTTTTCGTCAACCAGCTGCAGCATGTCTTTGTCGCTGGAAACCACGTACACGGGATAGGACTGGGCCGCGGCCTGGCGCGCAAGCGTGCCGATAACGTCGTCGGCCTCGTAGCCAGGCATTTCCAGGATGGGGATGCGGTAAGCGTCCAGGGCGCGGCGGATGTAGGGCAACTGCTGCGCCAGGTCGCCGGGCATCTCCGCGCGAGTGGCCTTGTAGCCGGCATAGGCCTGCTCCTGCCACGTCTGGGTCTTGGCGTCGAAACGCCGCACCGAGGTGATGGCCGCCGCCTGCTGGTCACGGAACGTGGGCGCGGCCACGTCGAAGACCGCGGCCAGGTATTCGGGCGAGAAATCGTCGCGCAGCTTGCGCAGCATGTTGACGAAAACGTAGGTGGCGGCGGTGGGTATGCCGGTGCGTGTGGACATGGGCCGCTGCCGCGCCATGGCGTGATAGGCGCGGAAGATAAACGACATGGCGTCAATCAGGAAAATGCGGCCCTTGCCGGGCGCGCCTTGAGGCAAGCGGGGCTGCGTGGGTACGGACGCTGTCGTGGGCTGAGCGGCAGGAGCTTCGACCACGCCTGTGGCAGCCTTGGCGGGCGAATTGGGCTGTTTGCGGGGCAAGAAAATAGTTTAGCAGCCTTAATTCATGCTGCCACTTTCGAGGTATTTTTCGAGAATTCCGGCGTTCCCCGTGCTTGTGGGCTCACTCGATGAACATGCAGTCGCCGTAGGAGTAAAAGCGGTAGCGCTGCGCGACGGCGTGGCGGTAGGCGGCGAGCACGCGGTCGCGTCCGGCGAAGGCGGATACCAGCATCAGCAAGGTGGACTTCGGCAGGTGAAAGTTGGTGAGCAACGCGCTCACCACGCGAAAGTTATAACCAGGAAAGATAAACAGATCGGCTTCGCCGCTGCCCGCCTGAATGCCG
>DATGIY010000578.1:0-6430 GCA_035295475.1 Terriglobales bacterium | reverse complement strand
ATGGCCTGGGGGGCGACGCGCCACAACGCTAACAGCGCCAGGGCAAGAAGGACGAGTTTTCTCAGCCTGCTAGAGCGCAGGCGTGCAAGTGCCATTAAGGCATTCCGCGGAAGATGATTAGCGTGCCGATGGTGATGGTTTCGGCATGCGGGTGTTGCTCAGGCCCTTCTCGCTGGGCCCGCCAGATCAGCTATTATAGCTGCGTGAAGCGGATTTTCTGGCCTGTTCTGCTGCTCCTGAGCCTGGTTTTGGCGGGCTGCTATCGCGGCTCGCACCCGCCTCGCATTGGCAACCCCGCGCCCGATTTTACCCTTCAGGATGGCTCCAGGACGGTAACCCTGCATGACCTGCGGGAGAAAGTCATCGTGCTGAATTTCTGGGCCACCTGGTGTCCGCCGTGTGTGCAGGAACTGCCTTCGCTGGAGCAGCTGCAAACCCGGTTCAAGGACCGCGGCGTGGAAGTCGTGGGCATCAGCGTGGATGTGGACGGCAAGGCCTACCAGCAGTTCCTCAAGGATCACAATGTGGACTTTCTGACCGTGCGTGATCCCGACCAGAAAGCCAACACTTTGTATGGCACTTTCAAGTTTCCCGAGACTTACATAATCGACCGTCGCGGCATTCTGCGCCGCAAATTCATTGGTCCCGTGGATTGGAACGAGCCCGAGATCGTGGATTTCTTGAGCAAGCTTTAGACCGGCTGGATCTTTTCCTTCTTCCCTGCCGCAGAGCGAAATTCATGCCGTGCTGTGCTGTGATTTGGCTGCCTCGCGGCTGAGAATCAGTGCACCATTTTCGTTGCTGCGAAAGCAGGCTTGCGCTACCCTAAAGCTGCTCTCGCGATTCCCCGACCTAACTTCCTCATCCATTTTAGCTTCCCTGAGTGCATGGTGTATGCAAAATGCTGGGTGAAAGACAAGAGGCCCACAAGTAATGGTGTTTTCTTTCTTGACCCCGGCGAACTTTGGCAGGTACAGTAGCGACAATCTGTGTTCCGGGGCAGGGCGTTTGAGGTGAGCGCCATGTCCCCGAACCTCATCGGTTAACCAGCCAAAGAGCACGGCCACGCGGCAAGTAATGCCCTCAGGCAGCGCAAGGAGTGGAAGTTGCTCAAACTGAAAAAGCTGCAAATTCTGGGTTTCAAGTCTTTCTGCGACCGCACCGAGCTGAAATTCAATGGCGAAGGAGTCGCCGCCATCATCGGGCCCAACGGTTGCGGCAAGTCCAATATCGCCGACGCCATCTCCTGGGTTCTGGGAGAACAATCCGCCAAAACCCTGCGCGGCTCGCGCATGGAGGACGTGATCTTTGCCGGCACCCGCGATCGCAAGCCCACGGGAATGGCCGAAGTCTCCATGACCCTGATTGACCCGGATATTTACGAGGGTAGCGACGCCAACGAACCCACCGAGTTCGATATCCAGGACGAAATGCCGGCGGAAGCCGGGGATTGGGACGAGGCCGCGGTGCGCACCCGCGCCGCCGAGGAAGCTGAGGCCTACATCGAAGAAGTGCAGCCGGGCAAGGTGGACGAATCGGAAGGCACCACGACGGCCACCACTGCGACTGACGGGGACTTGCCGGCGCAGCCGGCGGAACTGCCCAAAGCGACGGACGCAGCCAATGGCAATGGCCACGCCGACGCGGCTATAGCTACCGCCGAAAATGCTCAAGTAGTGCTTAAAATACGGCGGCGCAAATTCAAGACAATCTGCTTCAAGAAGGGCGAGATTGCCGTTACCAGGCGTCTTTTCCGCTCCGGCGACAGCGAGTACCTGCTCAACGGGAAGCTCTGCCGCCTGCGCGATATCCAGGACCTGTTTATGGGCACGGGGCTGGGGCCGGAGTCCTACGCCTTGATCGAGCAGGGGCGCATCGGACAGATTCTGAGCAGCAAGCCCACCGATCGCCGCGCCATCATCGAAGAGGCGGCCGGCATCACCAAATTCAAGACCCGCAAGCGCCTGGCGGAAGCAAGACTGGAAGAAGCCAAGCTCAACCTGGCGCGGGTTAACGACATCTTCGAAGAAGTCACGCGGCAAATGAACTCGCTCAAGCGGCAGGCGTCGAAAGCCGAGCGCTATGCCCGTCTGCGCGACGAGATGCGGGCGAAGTTGCGCCTGGTATTAGCCAGCAAGTTTGCTCAACTGGAGCGGGAACGCGCCGACCTGGAAAAGCGGATGGCGACCATCGCGGAGGAGATGCGCTATCAGTCGGAAGCGATCCAGCAACTGGAAGCGGAACAGAGCGCGTGTGCGCAGCGCGGCTACGCCATCGAAGCGGAAGCGCGGCAGAATCAGGAACGCATCAGCGCCATCCTTCTGGAAACCGACCGCGCCCAGGCGCGTAAAAAGCATAACCAGGAGCGCTGTGCTGAACTGTTGGAGCGGGCGGCGAGCAGCGAAAGCGAGGCGTTGCAGGCCAGCGAACGACTGGCAGCGCTCGAACTGGAACGCAATTCGCATCGCCAAATCGTGGATACGGCGGCGGGCGAAGTAGCGGCCGCGCAGCAGGAACTGCAGCGCTGCCAGCAGGAAGCGACGGACGCGGCGGCGGCGCTGGCCGGGGTGGAAACGCAGCAGGAACAACACCGGACCGCGATTTTCGATGCCGTGGCCCAGGCTTCCCAGCTGCGTAACCAGATTACGCAGGCGGAAGAACGCCTGGCTGCCCTGGGCCGGGAGGCGCAGCGCCTGAACCAGGAATACGCGCAGGCCAGCACGCAGTTGATGGCCTTTGGCGGCGAGCGCGGACAGCTGGCGCTAAGCTTCGAATCCGCCTCACAGCAGGTCACTGCCCTGGGGCAACAGATTGTGCAGGTTCGGCAGCGCATTGAAACTCAGCGCGCCGAAGAGGCGGAGAGCAAGCGTCGTCTCGACGGGCTGCGTTCCGAGCATGCCACGCTCCTGGGCCGCCGGGCTTCGCTGGAAGCGGTAATCGCGGAACACGGCTATTCCACCGAGTCCGTGCGGCGCCTGTTTCAATCCGGCGGCCTGCAGGGCGGACGCGCGCCCGCCGGCGTGCTGGCCGATTTCCTGGAAGTCGAGGACCGCTACGAACACGTGGTGGAAGACTTTCTGCGCGATGAACTCAACTACATCGTGGTCAAGTCGTGGGATGCGGCGGATGAAGGGCTGCGCCTGCTGCGCAGCGACGTGGATGGGCGGGCCACCTTCCTGGTCCATCCCAACGATGCTCAGGCGCGCTTCTCCTTTGTCGTGGATGAGGCCGCGCAACCCGCGCCGCCGCCCAATCCTATCGTGCCCTTGAAGAGCTGTATCCGCGTGCTCAACGGCTTCGGCAAGTCGCTGGAGGTGATTTTGCCCAAGCTGCGCGACGGCTACATCGTTCCCGATCCCGCGCTGGCGCGCGACCTGGCGCTGGAGAACCCGCAGGCCTTTTTTCTTTCCCAGAGCGGGGAGTGCTTCCACAACGTGACCGTCACCGGCGGCAAGCAGAGGGCCGAAGGCCCGCTCTCCATGAAGCGCGAGCTGCGCGAGCTGATGCGCAACCTGGCGGACCTGGAAATCGCCTTGCGCGGCGAGGAGCAACGCGTGGCCGTGCTGGGCCGGGAAATCAACGAGCTCACTTCCCTGCTGCAGCGGTTGGAGGATGAGAAACGCGAGGCGGAGAAGGCGGCCATGACCTCCGGCCACTCCCTGCAGCAGCTGGATTCCGAGAGCGTCAAGCTGCAGGAGCGTGTTGCCATTTGTGAAGCCGAACTGCGCCGCCTGGCCGGCGATCAGGCGGAGCAGCAGAGCTGCATTGCGGTACGCCAGGACGAACTGTCACGTCTGGAGGCCCGGCGGGCGGAACTGGAGCGGCAGATGGCCGCGGCGCAGCAGGCTCTCGGCGGCCTGCGCCAGGAACGCGATGCCGCGGCCCAGCGCTCCTCCGAGCAGATGGCCCGCGTGGCCACGCTGGAAGAACGCCGCCGCTCCGCGGAAGCCGCGCTGCAAAGAATGGAATCGCTCTTGGGCGAGGTGGGCGGACGGGTGCAGGGTTTGCGTGCCCAGGCGTCTTCCGCCCTGGCGGAAAAGCAGCAGCGCGAGGCGGAGAGCCAGGCCCTGGCGGAACAGGTGGTCGCTTTTGCCGCGGAACGGGAAGAGACCGAAGCACGGGGCAAGCAGTTGCAGGCGGAGAGCGAGTCGGCCCGTTCGCGGCTGGGAGAGATTGATCAGACCCTGCACTCGCTGCGGGACGTACTGGAACAGTCGCGGGACCGCCGCGGCACATTAACCGCCACCGCCGCCAAGCTGCAATCCGACAGCGAATACATGTCGGAAACCTGCCTCAACGAACTGGGTCTCACCCGGCAACAGCTGGGGGAAGATGCCACGCTGCAGCCGGTGGAGGGCGAGCAGCTGGCGCAGGAGGATGCCGCGTACCGGCAGATGCGGGCGCACCTCGACGCCATGGGTCCGGTGAACATGATGGCGCTGGAGGAGTACAAGGAAACCGCCGAGCGCCACCAGTTCCTGGAGACGCAGCGCAAGGATCTGCTGGACTCGATCGAGAACACGCAAAACACGATTCGCGAGATCGAGACCGTCAGCCGGGAAAAGTTCCAGGAGGCCTTCGACCGCATCAATGAAAATTTTCAGTTGACCTTCCGCAAGCTGTTTGCCGGCGGACAAGCCTTCATGCGGCTTACCGACCAGGAGAACAGCATGGAAAGCGGCATCGACGTGGTGGCCTCGCCTCCCGGCAAGCGCCTGCAGAACGTGCTGCTGCTCTCGGGCGGGGAAAAGGCCCTGACCGCGCTGGCGCTGCTGGTGGGAATCTTCCAGTACCAGCCCAGCCCCTTCTGCATCCTGGACGAAGTGGACGCGCCGCTGGACGAGGCCAACGTCGGGCGCTTTACCGAACTGGTCAAGGAGATGAGCGTGCAGACCCAGTTCGTGCTCATCACCCACAGCAAAAAGACCATGAGCATCGCCCCCGTGCTCTACGGGGTGACCATGCAGGAGCCGGGAGTCTCCAAGCTGGTCTCGGTGCGCTTCGGAGCTTGACAGCTCCGGGAAATATGTCGTAACACGACAATCCTGCCGGGCCGGCGAATTCCTTCTCCGGCCCGGTTTATTTTTTCCACATCCAGGTACTCGGAAAGCCGCTCTGGAAGCCTGTTCCCCGAAATCGTCCGCTTGTCAACCTTTTTGTGCCGGACGGAAAAGGGCGGCCGCCACTCTCGGGCTCTCACCCGGTTGACAAAAAATTCTGGGGGGCTAGAATACGCCACGTTTTTTACAGATAAAATGATCGCATGACTCCCCAGCTACTCGATACCGTTCTGCTCCATACCGACATACCTGAACTCGAACTCTACGCCAGCGGCAAGGTGCGCGATGTTTACCGGGTTGATAACGAGCACCTGCTGTTCGTGGCCACCGACCGCATCTCGGCCTTCGACTATGTCCTGGCCACCGGTATACCCCACAAGGGCCGGGTCCTGACCCAGCTTTCCCTGTTCTGGTTTGAACTCCTGAAAGGCGTGGTCCCGAACCACCTGGTAACCGCCGACGTGGAGCAGTACCCGGCGGTGCTTCGCCCCTATAAGGAGCAACTGCGCGGGCGTTCCATGCTGGTGGTGCGCGCCGATATGCTGCCCATCGAGTGCGTGGTGCGTGGGTATATCTCCGGCTCGGCCTGGAAGGAATACAAGGAAAGCGGCAGCGTATGCGGCATTTCCCTGCCCCCCGGCCTGCGGGAGTCCGACCGCCTGCCGGAGCCGATTTTCACCCCCGCCACCAAGGCGGTCAGCGGCCATGACGAGAATATTTCCTTCGAGCGCATGGCGCAGCAGGTGGGCCCGGCGCTCAGCCGCGAGTTGCGCGAGCTCAGCCTGAAGATCTACCAGACGGCGGCCGATTATGCGCGCCAGCGCGGCATCATTATTGCCGATACCAAGTTCGAGTTTGGCCGTACGGCGGCGGGCCTGGTGCTGGCGGACGAAGTGCTGACTCCCGACTCCTCGCGTTTCTGGCCCGCCGACAGCTATCAGCCGGGGCGGGCCCAGGACTCGTTCGATAAGCAGTACGTGCGCGACTATCTGGAAGAGATTCGCTGGAACAAGCAGCCGCCGGCTCCGGCTTTGCCGGTGGAGGTGGCGGCCAAGTCCAGCGAGAAGTATCTGGAAGCGTATCGCCGTCTGACCGGGCGCGAGCTGGGGACGTAGCTCAGCAGGTATTCATGACCTGGGTGGATTGGGTAATTGTTCTGGCCCTCGCGTTGTCGGTGGCCTTCGCGGCGAAGGAAGGTTTTTTTTACGAAGTATTTTCCCTCGCGGGAGTGGTGGTAGGTTACGTGCTCGCCGCTTGGGAGTATACGCGGGTAGCGGCATGGCTTTCGCCTTTCACCAAGACACAGTGGCTGGCGGAAGTAGCGGGCTTCCTGCTCATTTTTGTGGCGGTGGCGATGCTGGCCGGAATCG
>DATGIY010000577.1:0-4914 GCA_035295475.1 Terriglobales bacterium | reverse complement strand
CATTGCTCAAGGAAAGGTTTATGTGGGCACGCAATCAAGCCTCATGGTATATGGCTTATTAGCCAACCGCCCTGGGGCACCGGAATAACGGCTGTTGATTGCGCCTGAACTGCCGCTTCTCGAAATCCTCACAAAGCACATCAGGGAGCAGTGCACCTCGGTTGGGCATTGACAGAAGCTGATTTGTGCCAAAGAATGGCCTCACCAGCCCCGAATATCGGCATTGATCGAGAGCTTTTTCCGCGCGGGCACGGCTGTTCCTTAAGCTGAACGGCCAATTGGGTCGCAGCTGCGTGAAGGGATTGCAGATAGCGGGCTTTTTTTCGCACGCAAACCGAAGGCAATCGGCGATGGAGCAGCGTGAGGAACGGCGTAAGAGGCGGCGTTTTGCGATGCAGTACCCGGTCACACTGAAAGTGATGGAACAGCGACCGCGGGAAATCAGCGGCACCACGGAAAATGTCAGTGAACTGGGAATTCTGCTGGTTAGCGATGCCGAGGTGCCACCCACAAGCCGGGTGGAACTTGCCCTCACCTTGCAGCACGAAAGCATGCCCGCCGTGCGATTACTCAGCTCTGGCACGGTATTTCGAGTCGAACCGCGGCCTGGTAACAAGAAAGCGATCGCCATAGGCTGCGACCAGGCGTTTCAACCCGTATAGCGCCAAGTTTCTCTTCCTGATGCTAGTGTTGTGGCCCATCCGCAGAGTTTGCCGGTGATATGCCAATGGAAGGTGGCTCGGTCACTCGGCCCCAAAAGACTCCCCTAGGCACCACCCCTAGGCTTGCATCTGGGGGGCGCCGGCACGTTTAAGGAGATCAGCTGAGGATGAAATTACGGAGTAGGATTGACCCCACAAAAAGCTGCAGTTGAGATGCAAATATGTGCTGCAGGTAGTTGAAAAATAGCCAGATAGTGTTGTTCCAACATCTCTGTTTGTGCTAGGATGCCGAGCTAATTAGGCAAAAATTTGGGAGGCTTGAAATGCGGTATAGCTGTCTTCTCGTAATCCTAATTTCTACTCTTACCCTGGCACAGACGGCACCGCCGTCCCAGCAGTCGGCAGGGACCGGCCCGACTGCATCGAAGGCAACCGAACAAAAACCAAGCGGCGAGGACCAGAAGGCAAGCGCAGCACAAGTGCCGGGCAGCGCGACGGTCATCACCATCAAGGGACTCTGTGACAATCCAGCAAATACCGGAAATACCGGGAATTCCCTTAACAAGGACTGCCAAACTTTGATCAGCCGGGAAGAGTTCGAGCAAGTGCTGGCTGCTTTTGATGCGCCGGCAACACCGGCGGCCAAACATCAACTGGCGGACGCCTATCCCCGTATGTTGTTGTTCTACCGTCAAGGTAAGGAATGGGGCCTGGATAAGACCCCGCGCTTCCAGGAGCAAATGAAGCTGGCGGCAATGCAATTGATGGCCAAGAATCTAATCGGCGAGATGCGGAAGAGAGCGGCCCAGATCTCCGATTCGGACGTGCAGCAGTACTACAAAGATCATGCCGCGAAATTCGAACAGGTGGAGATTCTGCGCATCAGTGTACCTGTCAACAAGGCTCACTGGGGCGAATCGGCGGCGGATCCCTCCAAAGTGGACACCAAATCCGACGAAGCTGCGATGAAGGCCGTGGCAGCCCACATTCGCGATGAGGCGATTGCCGGCGCGGATTTTACCAAGTTGCAGAGCGAGGCACTAAAGGCGGCAGGGGTCCCCGACAACGGGCGACCCGTAACACCCACGAAAGTCACGCGCGACGAAATACCGCAGACCGATCAAAAAGTGTTTGATCTCAAGCCAGGAGAAGTTTCCCAGCCGCTTCCCGGACCCGGCAAGTACACCATCTACAAGGTAGTCAGCAAAGAAATGATGCCCTTGAGCGAGGCAGAAAAGCAGATTCGCAGTGAGTTAGAGCACGAACGCATGGAGCAAGCCTTCACATCATTGACCAAGTCCGTAAAACCCGAATTGAATGAAGCCTATTTCGGGCCTCCGGAGAAATCAGATAACTCCAGCAAACCTCAGGCCAAGTCAATTGTGCCGGCACAGCAGCAAAAAGCACCTCAGGGGTCCGGCGCTCCTGGCGCCAATGTAAGCCCAAAATGAATGGCTGGTGAGAGTTGAGGCGAATCAGGGGGCATCCTGGCCGCCGAAAAAGATAACGCACAGCGGGCACTCCGCTGTGCGTTTCTCATTTACAACACCTGCAAGCCAATTACGGAGTTGCCTCCCAGTTCCATGTGATCCAGCTGGGGTTGCCCGTGCTGCCGTTGAGCATGACGCTGAGCCACACATTGCCAGTCGCGCTGGCCGGATCAGGGCTGGCGCCAGAGTAGTCGCCCCACCGGCAAGGCAATGGCGGTGTACAGCTGAAGTCGGTATCGGCGGCGGTGGAGGAAGCAACCGCCACGAAGCCCGAGGCAGGATTGTTGCCTACTTTGGAAATCATGGCCGCCGCTGGAAACGTGCTGGAGGAGGAGGTATTGAAACCGAGCACCATATTCTTGCCGAACTGATGCGAGGTCCCGTTGCGATCCGGCGATATCGCGCCCATGAAAACATAGGCGGAGCTGCTTTGCGCGATGCCGTTCTGAAACAGGGTACCAGTGCTGGGCTTGATTTCATACCAGCGGACCTCGCTGCCCAGACCGCCGGTAGAGGCGGCCACGGTATGCTGGGTCCACACGACGGGAGCGCCAACCCGCGGGTCGGTGGCGGAAATCGCATTGGTGAGCCGGCTATCCAGCGTGTCAAGAGTATCGTTAGTTCCCGCCTGCGGCGCGCTGGGGGGATAAGCATATGCGGTCACAGTAACGGTTTTGGCGGCTCCGAAAATCGGCTTACCGGTGGTCGCAGACTTGGAAACGCGAAAGACGCTAAGCACAGTGGAGGTTCCGGCTCCCGGGTCCTTGTTAGCCACGATCCAGTCGACGCTGGAACCATCAACCTGGTTGGCCGGTACGGGGGTGGAGGCAAGCGAGCCATCGGCATTGAGCAGCTTGGTTTTCACACCCAGCATCAGCGAACTCAAAGCCGGACAGGTGGTAATGTTTCCCGCCGGCGGCTTGCTCACCCATGCCACATCGGAAGCCAGATAGGTCTGGGCAAATTGAAAAGTATTCACGCCGATCAAAATAAAATCCGCGCTCTGTCCCAATTTTGGATAGTCGGGCAGATTGTTGCCGTAGCGGCCGCCAAAACCGCTGCGGTAGAAGCACCAATCGGAGGCGGCGGCGGAAGGGGAAGGTCCCTTGCTGAAGCCGAAGATCAGCAGCGACGGGGTGCCAGACTTGGGAAAGGAGAGCATGGAGGCATAAAAGCGGCTGTCCTGAGGCGAATAAATCACTTCGCCATCGCCGGCGGCGGCGGCAAAACCGGTCAAGCCCGCTTCCGAATTGCTGGAGAGCAGATTTCCACTGCGATCGTACACGCCGATCTCGGTGTTGACCATTTCGATGTAGGAATTGGGTCCGATGGCGCCATTGGCGTCGGAGGGACTGTAATTGCCAGCGGCCAGGCCCTGCCAACTCACACCGGTAACGGGAGATGATCCCACCACGGCTGGGCCAGGCGTCTTTACCGACTTAGGAACCGAGGCATCAATGTGTTTTTTGATGGCGCTGTAGTTGGGATTAACGGGATGAACCGGGACCGGCTGCTGCGCGCGCGCGGGCAAATTCAAAAGCGCGAGCACAAAGACACTCAGCGAAAGGACCGAGCAGCAATGTTTCAATGGGACTCTCCTTGGAAAACCTTGACTGGAGCCATATTCCGGGGGAGGCAGATTTATGGCAGCGGAAAATTTTCCGCGAATGAAGGCAGACTGTCAATCGTGCAGGAGTTTGCATGTAAGATGAATTCTCCATTAGCACTCGCCTAAGGACGCTTTAGCGCTTTCGTGCCATCTGGCGAGAGAAAGGTTTCAATCTGCCGCTCTGGCATTACCGCTTGCGAAAGTAAGAACGCGGTGGAAAAAGTCACGGCGTGGAAAAGTGGGCCCCGATTGTAAACGGAACTCGTTACAAACGACTGACATACCCGGCATTTTCCGGAAGACGGAGAAACTCAAGGGTGCACAGAGAAAAAAGTACTCGGGTCTGATTCACACTTGCTAGCCCGGCGGTTTCGGCTCACTCTTAGCCAGCAGTTTTTGGTGCAGTTCACGGCCCGGGAAGACCAACAACTTACTCATCCAGCCAAGCTAAACCAAGCGTTTGGGAGGTAGTGAGTCCATGTCGTCGTCCCCGTCTGCCCGTCCGGCGAGCGCCACCGGACCGGGAAAAACTCGTTCAGGATTTGTACTGATCGATGAGTCGAATAATGCGGTTGCTTTCAACCATGAAGCCCTTCAAATTCTGACCTATCCGCAGGAACCGGGAAATATCGAAAGCCTGAATGCTTTTCTCACCAGCAAAATTCAACGTCATGTGCTGAAGCGGCTGTCCTCTGATCCGGGGATCGAGACGATTGAGCTCATCTCGGGGCGCAGACACTACCTATGCCGGGTAGCCAGCCTGCAAGGCTCGGGCAACGGCACTCCGAAACACACGGCTGTGCTGCTGTACCGCAAGCCGCCACGAACCCCGCTTCCCGCCGAGGTTGCCGCACAGTTTGGATTGACCCGCCGCGAGCAGGAGGTCGTAACCCTGCTGTTCGAAGGCCTGACCACGAACGAAATCGCCACCCGCATGCACATCAGCGCCAACACGGTGAAGAGCTTCGTCCGCCTGGTGATGATGAAGCTGGGGGCTTCCAGCCGCGCCGGCATTCTGTGCAAAATCGCGGTGGAAACCACCTAGCCTGCTTAATTCATGAGAGCTGAGAGTTCGGTAGTCCGCACCGGTTTTTGCGATTTGCGGGCGGGGAGGGGTAGTTTGGTGCGGCCTGAAACCCGCAGACCGAACGGG
>DATGIY010000576.1:0-4056 GCA_035295475.1 Terriglobales bacterium | reverse complement strand
GAGCGGAGCCGCGCAGCCGCTTCTGGTATTTTGTCAATCGATTTGTCTCGGGGGTGGGCTCGTTTCTGATTTTCTATGCCATTGACCTGACGCATCCCGCGGTGGTGGATGCCATCTCCGGCGTGCGTTATGCCGTAATTTTCATCGGCGCCTACGGACTGACGCGGCTGCGCCCGCGTTGGCTGCAGGAGAATTTCCAGGGCTGGACGCTAGTAGGGAAAAGCCTGGCCACCCTGCTCATCGTGGCCGGCCTGGTGTTTCTCAGGTTAAGCGGCAAGGGAGAGAACGCGGGTCCCTCGGCGCGTGGTGCGCAGCCGCTTCGCGAACTCGGATTGAGCCGGCCGCTGCGCACTCCTGCCCTGCTGCAGAAAACCGTTGCTCCCCGGCTGTCTTAGAGGGAATACATTCGAAACAGGATCAGAGTGAAATCAGCATTACTCCGATCGCGACCAGGGAAGCACCCGCCCAGCGCTTCCACCCTACCTCTTCCTTGAGCAGATACTTGGCCAAGCCCGTCTCCAGCAGATAGCTGGAAGCCGTCGCAGGTATGGCAAAACTCAATTTGGCAATGGAGAGGAGATCCATCAGGGCGAAAAACGAGATCGCCATGGCCACAATGCCGATGATGATGTACAGATTGCGGGACAGTTGCCAGAGAAGGCGCGCCAGGCCGGGTACTGTGAAATCATTGACTTCACCGTGCCGTTTCATGCCCGCGGTGGTGAGCAGGTCCCCCACGGTTCCGGGGACGACGATGAGGGCGACCAGGATCCAGCGCATCATTCCTCCGCCAGACCTCCGGTCTCATCGGTGGTGCTGGGAAAAGTTTCTCCTACGAAAGCCGCACCTACAGTGATCAGGGCGATTCCGACCCACCGCAGAGTTGACACTTGCTCGGCGAGAAAAAATTTTCCCAGGAGAGCGCTGATGACGTAGGAAGTGGAGGTCACGGTAATGACATAACTCAAGTCGGCCCAACTGAGCAGGGCGAGACGGAAAATGAGCCAGGCGATCAGCAAGAGCACCCCGGCAATTACCCAGCGATTGGCAAAGGCCTCCAAATAGGGGCCCGGCTGCCAGGTGACCAGATGGCCTACCTCCTGCATGCCCTTGCTGAGCGTGTAATTGCCGACGGCGTTGCTCACTACCACCACCGTGGTAATAGCAGCTGTCTTAGTTACAAATCGGGAGATCATGGGCCCACATGTCGGCGGGAGAAGAATCTCAATTCAAATTGCGTGCGACGAACATCTCTAAGATGCTCTGGTAGCAGAGTGGGATTCCGCTGCTGGTAACGCGATCCCAGTGTGCCGGCTGATCATGGGCGAATCAGCCGGCAGAACTGGAAGTAAGGTTCACTCCAAGGATTTGGGATCGGAGAGATTTTTCGGCGAGTGGTGATCCAGCAACGAGACCAACTCCCGGCCGGACGCGGGCACCCCCACCTTGTTTTCGCGCACAATCTGACGGGCAGTGAGTTTGCGGCCATAGAGCTTCTCGTTGGCGCCGGTGTCCTGCCGCAGCGTGGAGCCCTCCAGCGAGATGCCGGCAAACAGGCCGCGGGAGCGGGAATAGGACAAGATTTCCGCCCGCATGGCGACATCAGTGGCGGCGGAGGCATCACGCCCCTTAGGGCCGGCGGCGGCGGCCGCGTCCGCCCCCAGCTTGACTTTGGTCTTCAATAGCGACTCCGCGCCATGCGGATTCATGACCAGCAGTACAAAATCGGTAGCCTGGCCGCCCAGCTGAAATCCGATATTGCCGCCTTCCAGCGCGTACATGGCGGGTGCGCTCCACGGTCCCGTGTAGTGCTGGCCGGTGCGGCAACTCATGACCCCACGGCCGTAACTGCCGCCTAACCCGATGGCAAACTTCTTCACCGAGGGCAGCACGATGATGCACTCCGCCCGATCGAAGAGATCTTTGGGAATGTTGTCCGGGATGTTGATGATTTCTTTGAGCACTTCCCCGGCGTCTTTCACCCGGTCCTGTTCTTTTTCGTTGTCCTTAGCCAACAGCGGCAGGGCGAACAACAGCACGGAAGTCAGCACCACGACCAGCCTTTTCATGAAACCTCCAGGGGAGAATTGTCATCTTAAATGGTAATTGCCGGCGTGTAACTAAAGTCTGTTCCCCGTTTGTAACTTGGCGTCCCTCCTGCCCTGACCTACAGTTCTCTCTGGCACTGAAAATGCATTAAATCACTTGGGACCGTTCTTTGTCCCGTAAAACGGCAGAAAATGCACGTTTTATGAAATTTTTGCTTCTCAGCCTCGCTGCCGCCCTGCTGCTGCCTTTCGCAGTCCGGGAAATGCCTGCCCAGGTGCAGCCGGTTCCCGATCCGACGGCGCCGTATCTGAGCAGTGCCGAAGCCCCGCCCAACGTGGGCGGCTATTCCGAAGAACAGGGCAATTCGCCGCTGATGACCATCCACAAGCGGGTGGACGAGGTCAGTGTGGTGTTCACGGCAACCAATGGCCATGGAAAGTTCGTGCGTGACCTTTCCCAGAGCGATTTCCGCGTACTCGATAATAACCAGCCGCCGCAGAGCATTTTTGACTTTCGACGCGAGACCGATCTGCCCTTGCGAGTCGGCCTGCTGGTGGACGACAGCGGTTCCGTGAAAAGCCGCTTCACGTTCGAGCAAAATTCTGCCGTCTCCTTTCTCAAGCAAGTGCTGCGTTCCGGCACCGATCGCGCTTTTGTCATCGGCTTCAACAGCCATTCCAAGCTGATGAAGGACTTCACTGACAATACGGCTTTACTGTCGGCGGCCATCGGGAACCTGCGAGCGGGCGGCGGCACCGCCCTTTATGACGCCATCTATCTGGCCTGCAAGGACAAACTTCTGAAGACGGGCGAGGACCGGCCGGTGCGGCGCGCCATCGTCGTATTGAGCGACGGCGAGGACAACCAGAGCCAAGTCAGCCTGGGCAGAGCCATCGAAATGGCACAGCGCGCCGAAGTTGTCATTTATGCCATCAGCACCGACGACAGCGGCCTGGTGATGCGCGGCGATCGCGTGCTCGAGGAATTGGCTAACGCCACCGGCGGTCGCGCCTTCTTTCCGTATAAGATGAGCGACATTACCAAAGCCTTCTCCTCGATCGAGGACGAACTGCACAGCCAGTATTCGCTGGCCTACAAGCCGGCCGATCTGGCGGCCGACGGCCGTTATCACTCGATCGAAATCATCGCCCTTAGCAAGAAGGTGCACGTCCGCGCCCGCCCGGGCTATTACGCCCCCACACAGTAAGTCGAATTCACTCCCAGTCTGCCGTTCCGGCGCTCAGCTCAAACCAGCACCCGCAGCAACACCCAAGAGATGTAAACCAGGACGATATTTTCTGCCAGGTCAAATACCTGCACGCCGGCGAGGATACGTCCACGCGCCGCTTCGCCACTATTTATCAGCCACCCCTTGCGGCTCTCAGCGACCGCCCATCCCGCCAGGTGCAACACCGCCATCACCACCAAGGGAATAAGCAAGAAGCGGCCGCGCTGCCAGGCCCACATAAGCCATCAGAGCCACGTAATAGGCGCCTTCAAAGCGGAAGATATTGAGGGCGCTGAGCCATTTTGGTCCATCCCCAGCCCAGGCGCGGCGCAGAAGTCGAGCGCTGGTCAGGTGAACGACTACCATCGCCGCGGTAAAAACCAGGAGTAGAACCGACGCCGGCCTCATCCCAGCCCCGCCTGGCGCAGCTGTTCTTCCGTCATGCCGAAATAGTGCCCCAGCTCGTGCATCACGGTTCGCCGCACCTGTTCGCGAATTTCCTCGTCATTGCGGCAGACAGCCTCGATATTCTTCTGATACAGCACAATGCGGTTAGGCGCGGTCACGACGTCCCAGACACTCTTCTGGGTGGCGGGAATACCTTGAAAAATGCCTAACAGCAGCCGCCGGACCCCGGCGCGGGGCCCGTGGCGGAGCCGGGTCTGGCCCTCGGGCTCGTCTTCCACCATGATGGCTAAATTTTCCAGCTTGTCGCGGAACATGGGAGGCAGCTCTCGCAGAGCCTCTTCCATCAGTTCCTCGAACCGTTCCCGCTCCAT
>DATGIY010000575.1:0-2194 GCA_035295475.1 Terriglobales bacterium | reverse complement strand
GGCGATTCGGTGTGGACATTTGCTCCGTCCGATGTTCCCGATTACAGATTCTCAACCCTCCAGCAGGCCTGGCGGCTGTCCAACGGAAATACCGTCATCGGCAACTGGGTCAACGAGTGGAGCACAAGGCCGGAAGAGCGTACCAGCACACTGCAGGCGTTGGAGGTTACGCCAACGAAGGAAGTGGTGTGGGCGCTCGCATCCTGGGCTCCTCCCGCTAGTCTCGGCCCCGTTACAACGCTTCAGTTTCTCGATGAACCTTCGGCCCCGGAGAATGTGCACTTCGGACCGATTCATTAAGGTGTGGGGATAGATGGCCACGAACCCCGTCCGCGCGCGAAGCGCCGGCGGCGAGCGGGGCGAGACGTCGCGATTCACAATGATTGGCGCCGTGATTGGAAGGCCTGGCCCGGGAATTGGAACTGTGGAGTTGGCTGCTGAGGCCACGGTATCATGGTCCGCCGCACTGTCAGCATCTGGCGGGCGGTGTCCACGCTTTGCAGGAACCCGCGCGCCCGCAGACTGCGCCGCAATGTCGATGCTCCCGCTTCCAACCCCACTGCGCCTGGCCCTCGTTGTGCGACATCTCGACTCCGCTCCGGATCCAGGAACAAATCGTCGCCCGCTAACCAACCGATGCGGATGCCGCGCGGCAACCACCGCTGGCCTGCATTTTGCTGCCACCCCCAAGCTGCCGGTTCCGGCGGTACCCGGCCCTGTCGATCCGTTACGTAAGCCTGCCCGTGCGCCAGGGCGGTCCGCAGCCGACCCAGGAAGCGGAGCGCCGGATCGCTGCTCTCCTGGTACTTGGCTTGCCCTATCGCCAGTTCGGTCATCACACCTAAGCATCGATCTTGCAACCCCTCCCGCTCGACTGCAGTGATCGCGCCCGATTCCTGCGCGAACGCCAGAAATATTTCCCAGCCAGCTTGCAACTCCGCCAAAGCCGTGGGAGTTCGCGCATGCGCCGCATCTGCCTCACCCTGGCTGCGAATCTGGTGGGCGCGCCTCTGTAGCCGTTCCAGTACCGCGTCGTACTGGTTTGCAACCCAGCAGATGAAGCCTGCCATGGAACCCGCCAATAGTCCGGCGCGGCCCGCGAATTGACACTTGCTCAGGCAGGCCCGATCAACCTGTCCAGCTTGCAGTTCCAGAATCACCATGCGGGCCCTGATGCTCTGCCCCGGAGGCACCTCTTCGCCGGTCCCTAACACCAGCCCACGGGGCATTTGTACCTTCCGCAATTGCCCGTCGGCCCCCAACCGGCTGCGCCCTTGCTGGTTCCCTACGCCTCGAAATAAGCGTTCTGATACGCTCTGCAACTCACCATCTCGGCGGCCTCCTTGCGGCGCAAAGTCGTCCACCACCAGCAAGGCGTCCTTGACGCTGAAGGCCAACGATTCTAAGGCGTTCGCCGTGGATGCAAAGTTGGCTGGCAGATGGCTTGCGTCCATCCCCGCTCCGAAGTGTTGCTGGCTCACTGCTGCCAACGCGCTCTTGAACACTCCGCTAGCACCGCTCAGGAAAATGCCGAAAGACGAGGCTCCTAACGCCTCCCGATACACGCCTGCCAGCAAGGGTAGGCTGATCCGGTCAGGCGCCGCCGATAGCACATGCAAACTGGCGCACACTGCTTTCCTCAATTCCCTGGCATTGGCTGGCTGGCGCAGATGATAGTGCTGCAGGGGACTGGGCAGATCGACCTGCAACGTATCCAGAGCGCCTCCCAGCGCGCCTCCGGCATGCAGGTAGACCCATTGGCCGGCATGCTGCCGCCAACCGATGTGGGTAAAGATCTGCTCCAGCCGAATTCCGTCGGACAAATACTGGATGGCGGCGCGCACGTGCTGCTGTTGGCCGGGGTAAACGATCGCTTGCGGCCCCAGTCGGCGTAGTACCCACAGCATCCGCGCAAACTCCGCCGCCGGCAATACGAAGGCCGCGCGCTGTCCGCCCAATTCGCTATCGCGGAGTTTTTTCGGTCCCGGCAGGAACGGGCGACGGCCGACGGGTCCTGGATGGACCTTTTACGCCCGGTGACCGCCAGGATGCGGCCGTTGGCCGCTCTTGCGATGCTAATCCTGATCGGGGGCGCGGCCCTTCTGTCCTGGAGTTATTTCGATCTGCGCCGCGCCAACTTGAGACTGCAATCGACTCTCTCTGTATTACGCGAACAGGCTCTACAACCCCCGCC
>DATGIY010000574.1:0-5002 GCA_035295475.1 Terriglobales bacterium | reverse complement strand
CCTCACGCGAGGCGCCCGCATCTTCCACCAGCACCTCGGTGATGCGCTGCGCCACGCGGCGCTTCTGCTCCAGTGTGCGCCCTTCGAGCATCGTGATTTGTACTTGCGGCATAAAGCAGTTGTCAGTGGCCAGTTGTCAGTTCTCAGCTCTCATCACCGCTGGCTGAGACTTCAACCGGGAACTGGGGTCCAGGTATCGGGATGCCTATTGCAGCTCGTAGCCGGCAAAAAAATAGCTCAACTCAAAGCGCGCCGTGTCTTCGGCATCCGAGCCGTGGACCGCGTTGCGCTCAATGCTCTCCGCCCATTTCTTGCGAATCGTGCCTTCTTTGGCGTTGGCCGGGTTGGTGGCGCCCATGATTTCCCGCCACTCGGCGATGGCACTTTCCCTCTCCAGCGCCATGACGAAGATCGGCCCTTCCGACATGAACTTGGTAAGCGATTCAAAGAAAGGCTTACCCGCGTGCACGGCATAAAAGCCTTGCGCCTGTTCGCGGGTGATATGCAGCATCTTGGCGCTGAGCACGGTAAACCCGCGGCCCTCGATGGTGCTGATAATGTCGCCCATGGCGCGGCGGGCGACCGCGTCCGGCTTGATGATGGCAAGAGTGCGTTGCAAAGTTTTCATGCGGTCTTTGGTGGTTAGTTGTGTATTTCAAATTATCTACTATTAGCTTTTGGCTCGAACTCGGTACTCGGTACTCGGTACTCGGTACCGCTCTCACACCGTCACTGATTTCCGCATTGCTTCACTCAGCGTCTCGCCGATCACTGCGGGCGAGTTGGCGACGCGAATGCCGGCAGCTTCCAGGGCACGAATCTTTTCCGCCGCGGTGCCGTGCCCGCCGGAAATGATCGCTCCTGCGTGGCCCATGCGCCGTCCCGGGGGCGCGGTTTGACCCGCAATGAAAGCGACCACCGGCTTGCGCACGCGAGCCTTGATGTACTCCGCCGCGGTCTCCTCGGCGTTGCCGCCAATTTCCCCGATCATCACGATGGCTTCCGTCTGCGGGTCCCTCTCGAAAAGCTCCAGAGCATCCACGAAATTGGTGCCAATAATCGGATCGCCGCCAATGCCGATGGCGGTGGATTGGCCGATACCCCGCCGCGTCAACTGGTGTACGGCTTCGTAGGTCAGCGTGCCCGAACGCGACACAATGCCCACACTGCCCTCTTTATGAATGTGTCCGGGCATAATGCCGATCTTGCATTTGCCGGGTGCGATGATGCCCGGACAATTAGGGCCAATCAGGCGCGAGCGCCGGTCCTGCAGAAATTCCCAGGCGCGCACCATGTCCAGCGTGGGAATACCTTCGGTGATGCAGACGATCAGTTCGATCTCGGCATCGGCGGCCTCCATGATGGCATCGGCGGCAAACGGCGGCGGCACAAAGATGACCGAAGCATCGGCCCCGGTCGCGTCCACCGCCTGCTGGACCGTGTTGAAGATTGGCCAGCCCTCGTGCTTCGTGCCGCCTTTGCCGGGAGTCACTCCGCCCACGATCTTCGTGCCATATTCAGCGCACGTTTTGGCGTGGAAGGTGCCCTCCTTGCCGGTCA
The DNA here is from genome assembly GCA_035295475.1 of Terriglobales bacterium. Lineage (GTDB taxonomy): Bacteria > Acidobacteriota > Terriglobia > Terriglobales > Acidobacteriaceae > JAICWP01. The sequence goes on along the minus strand of DATGIY010000574.1, from coordinate 3,442 downwards.
GCCCCTGAACAATTACCCGCGTGTTCTTATCAATTAGAACGCTCATGATTCCCTTTTGTGTCGCCGGGCATCCTCGCCCCGCTATCCGGCGTCGTGCTGAGGGGCTTTTAGCCCCGAAGCATCTCGCGCGTTCCTCTACGATTCAGTCGCGCGCCTAAGCTTTCGCAGCCGCTACAACCTTTTCCGCGGCATCCTTCATGGTGTCGGCCACAATGAAGTTGATGCCGGACTCCTTCAAAATCTCGCGCCCCTTTTCCACGTTCGTACCTTCCAGGCGGAGCACGATCGGCAGTTGGATATTAGTTTTGCGCGCCGCTTCCACCAGGCCATTGGCCAGCGTATCCACCCGCAGGATGCCGCCGAAAATGTTGATCAGGACCGCGCGCACGTTCTTATCCATCAGGAGAATTTCGAATGCGTGCGTAACCTGCTCGGCGTTGGCGCCGCCGCCCACATCGAGGAAGTTGGCGGGCATGCCGCCGGCGTATTTGATGATGTCCATGGTGGCCATGGCCAGACCCGCGCCGTTCACCATGCAGCCCACGTTCCCGTCCAGCTTAATGTAATTCAGCGAGTACTTGGAGGCTTCCACCTCCAGAGGATCTTCTTCCGTGATGTCGCGCAACTCCTTGATGTCCTTGTGGCGGAACAAGGCGTTATCATCGAAATTAATTTTCGCGTCCAGCGCGAATAGGCGGCCATCCTTCGTAGTGATAAACGGATTTATCTCCATGAGCGAGGCGTCGGTCTCCTGAAATGCGCGGTAGAGACCGGTCATGAACTGGCCGGCTTGACCGATCTGCTGCGGCGCCAGACCTAAACCGAACGCCAGCTTACGTGCCTGGAAGCCCAGCAAGCCGGCCCCGGGATCAATATATTCCTTGATGATGGCCTGGGGATTTTCCGCCGCGACCTGCTCGATTTCCATCCCGCCCGCGGCCGAGGCCATGAAAACCGGGCGCGCTTCGGCGCGGTCGAGCACGATTCCCAGATAGAGCTCGCGGTCGATGGGCAACGTTTCTTCGATCAGCAGACGATGCACTTCCTTGCCCTCGGGGCCGGTCTGGTGGGTCACCAGCTTCATGCCTAGCATGCGGCCGGCAATCTCCCCCGCCTCGGCCGCTGTTTTGGCGATCTTTACGCCTCCGCCTTTACCACGGCCGCCGGCGTGGACTTGCGCCTTTACCACAACGCCCTGGGCGCCTTGCTCAAATAGCTTTTGCGCGACGCCTTCCGCCTGCTCACGCGTGGTCGCCACCTCACCCCGGGGCACAGCTACCCCGTAGCGGGCGAGAATTCCCTTGGCCTGATATTCGTGAATTTTCATAAAAGACCGGCTACCTGCTCGCTTCCTGTCTCGCGCAGCAAACCTTTGATTGTATAAGACGCGGTTGTCAGTTGTCAGGTGTCAGTTCTCAGTTCTCAGTTCTCAGTTCTCAGAAAAAGCAATACCGGCGCTCAGTATGGTTGGGTGACGAACTGTTCGCGTAAATGGCTCATTTCCCTCTTTTGCTGCCGGCGAACAGGAAGTCCGGTCTGCTGTCAAAAGCAGCGCGATTATTGGATAATTCCCAAGCTGAGGACTGGCGACCGGGAACTGACCACCGGTTCTAAAACTGACAACCGGGAACTGGCAACTGACAACTGCAATCACTGACGCTCTGCACCGCATCGCCAATCACCGCGAGTCGCTCGCGCGGGAGGAGGCGCGTGCAGTCATGGCCGAGATTCTCGCCGGCGGCTGCACGGACGCGCAGATCGCGGCCCTGCTGGTCGCCCTGCACATGAAGGGCGAAACCGTAGAGGAGATCGTGGGCTTCGCGGAAGCGATCCGCGCTGCCGCCGCACCGCTGCCCATCCACCGCGACTCTGCCCTTGACGTCAGCGGCACCGAGCGCGACGCCCTGGTGGATACCTGCGGCACCGGCGGCGACACCAGCGGCACTTTTAACATTTCTACCGCCACCGCGCTGGTCGTCGCCGGCGCCGGCGTGCGCGTCGCCAAACATGGCAACCGCAGCGTGACTTCTAAGTGCGGTTCCGCCGACGTCATGGAAGCGCTGGGCATAAATATCGCGCTGCCCGCGAGCCGCATCGCTGCTTGCCTGGAGCAGGTTGGCATCGCTTTTCTCTTCGCTCCCGCCATGCACTCCGCCATGAAATACGTGCAGCCCGCCCGCCGCGAACTGCGCCTGCGCACCGTGTTTAATCTGCTGGGGCCGCTTACCAACCCGGCCAACGCTTCGGCCCAGGTGGTGGGCGTTTATTCCGCCGATCTGGTGGAAAAACTGGCGGAAGCACTGAGCATGCTGGGCGCGCATCGCGCCCTGGTTGTGCACGGCGACGACGGTCTGGACGAAATCACCATTACGGCGCCGACTCGCGTTTCCGAAGTGCGCGAGGGCAATGTGCGCAGCTACGAAGTCACGCCCGAGGAGTTTGGCTTTGTCCGCGCCAGCCTGCAGGCGATTTCCGGCGGCGACGCCTCTGACAATGCCGCCATTATTCACGAAATCCTGGAGGGCAAAAAATCACCTTGTCGCGATGTCGTCCTGCTCAATGCGGCCGCCGCCCTGGTGGCCGCCGCCCGCGCTGATCATATTCAAGACGCCCTGCCCCTGGCCGCGCAATCTCTCGATTCCGGCTCCGCCCACCGCAAGCTGGATGCCCTTGTTCGCTTCACAAACGCCCTCCCTCAGTCATCCTGAGCGGAGCGGGCTGATTCGCTTGCGAATTAGCTCGCGCAGTCGAAGGACCCCTCGGTTGAAGGTTACGGCACGACTGCTCAAAGGGGTTCTTAAATCCAATTCGATTAGCAATCGATGCGCTAGCGGTTAAGAGCTAATTTCATTCGCCAATCAAATCCGCAATCGTCAATTCTTGCTAGTGCACGCGCGGCTTTGGCGATTGGGTTGCCGAAGAAGGCGCGTCTCCCGCCATCTGCTTCAGACGCTCAATCTGCTCCAGGTGGCTGGCGCCGTGCTTGGCGAGATTTTCCGTCATCTCGGCGATCGTTACTTTGCGCTTGTGCTCGGGATGAAAGCCGCCTTTGTCCAGGTCGGCAGGCTTGAGCCGCCGCAGCACGCGCAAATTCGCGCGCCGGAGCAAGGAGTAGAGGGCGATCAGCTCTGGCGGCGTGGGCTCCATGTAACCCAGGTTGGCGGCCCAGGCGTCCTGATCGATAGGCGCGAAGGAGGGCTCCTTATCCGCAATGGCCTGGCGCAGGCGGTAACCATAAACCAGTTCCGCATCCGCCAGGTGAGCCAGAACTTCCTGTATCGACCACTTGTTGGTGGCGGGCTTGTACTGCAACACCTTGTTGGGGAGTCCCATTACGGCCCGCGCCACCTGTTCCGGGCTTTTTTCCGCGATATCGAGCAGCTTTTTGAATTCCTGGGAAGTCATTTAATGGAAGATTGTAGATTGAAGATTGACGAATTGA
>DATGIY010000573.1:0-2767 GCA_035295475.1 Terriglobales bacterium | reverse complement strand
CGAGGCAGGTCGGCGGCTCCGCAGCGGCGCCCCGAAGACCGTGGCAACCGCAACTTCCAACGCCTGCAGGAGAAATTGGGCGCCATGCCCTCCCCTGAGTTCGGTACAATGACCGCCCGCGAGTTCTTTCTTTATCAGAGTAAGCTTTCGCCCGCGGGATCGCAGTACACGCAATTGCAGCGCTTCCCGCTCACTTGAGCCGACGATGGCTGAATACGCAAACTTCGCGATAGTTGCCATTGTCGGATATCTGCTGGGGTCGATTCCCTTCGGTTATCTGCTGGTACGCGCCTTTCGCGGCAGCGACATTCGCCAGAGCGGCAGTGGGAATATCGGCGCCACCAACGTCGCCCGCTCCTCTCCTGCCTTGGGAGTTATCACTTTGTTGCTCGATGCGGCTAAGGGATTTATTGCGGTGGGGATTGCTGTGGCGCTGGCCGGCGGGGCCGATCGCCTTCGTTCCCCCTATGTTTATCCGGCGACAGCGCTGGCGGCGCTTTGCGCCGTGTTGGGGCACATGTTCCCGCTATGGCTGAAATTTCGCGGCGGCAAAGGCGTAGCTACAGGAGTTGGCGCATTTATCGCGATTGTGCCCAAGGCAGTGCTCGTCGCCATCTGCGTATTTGCCGCGCTGGTGGCCTTGTTCCGGTATGTTTCCTTGGGATCCATCGTGGCTGCAGCCGCCCTGCCCGCTTTGATTTATCTTTTGTATATTCAGCCTGGAGCCCCGATGCAAAGTGTGCTGGGTGCGTCTTTGGCCGCTTCCCTGCTGATCATCGCCAAGCACCACCAGAACATTTCCCGCCTGCTGGCCGGCACCGAGCATCGCTTTTCCTTGAGGCGGGGATGAGGAGAGCGCCGGCATGAGCGAAATCGCGGTCATCGGCGCCGGTGCCTGGGGCACCGCCCTCTCCATCGTCCTGGGACGAAGGCGCGCGCACACGGTTCGTCTTTGGGCTTATGAAGGGGAAGTCTGCGACTCCATCACCAGCCGCCGGGTGAACGAATTATTTCTGCCCGGCTATTCCATTCCCGAAACGGTAGTGGCCACGAACAGCCTGGTGGCGGCGCTCGCCGGTGTGGAGATGGTGGTCAGCGTTATGCCTTCGCACCATTGCCGCCGGATATTCCGCGAAATGGCCTCCCTGGTACGCCCCGGGATGCTGTTTGTGAGCGCCACCAAAGGTGTAGAAAATGACACCCTGTCGCGCATGACCGAGGTGATCACCGACGTCATCCACGAACTGGCCGGCTTCCGGCCCCGCCTGGGCGCGCTCAGCGGACCTTCTTTCGCGCGTGAAGTCGCGCGCGGCGACCCGACTGCCATCACCATCGCCTCGCATGACGCCGAACTGGCGCAAACCGCGCAGCGCGAGTTCAGCGATCCCTCCTTCCGTGTCTATACCAGCGAGGACATGGTCGGCGTGGAACTCGGTGGCGCACTCAAAAACATCATCGCGATTGCCGCCGGCATGTGCGATGGCCTGGGTCTGGGGCACAACTCGGTGGCCGCACTCATTACCCGGGGCTTGGCCGAAATCACCCGCCTGGTTGTGGCCTGTGGCGGTCATCGCGAAACCATGGCCGGGTTGGCGGGATTGGGCGACCTGGTGCTTACCTGCACTGGCGAACTCTCGCGCAACCGCTCGGTGGGGGTCGAACTGGGACGCGGCCGCAAGCTGGCCGACATCGTGGCCGGCATGCACGGCATGGTCGCAGAGGGCGTGCTCACCACCAATGCCGCGGTCGGACTGGCCCAGAAGTATGGCGTAGAAATGCCCATCACTCAGCAGGTTCACGCTATCCTGCAGCAGGGCAAGTCCCCACGGGACGCCATCCACGAACTGATGACCCGCCGCGCCACCAGCGAAGTCGGCCTATACCGCAATACGGCCGGAAGTTAATGAAACCGGGGCACCGGATACGCCAAATCTGAATGGCGACTGGTACTGCCCGCCCACAGTACTTTCGTAACCGACCTTGTACCCCCGTTCCCCCTGCTTTCCCCTCTCGCCACAGTAAAATTTCTGCAGACCTCCCCACCAGAACCATGGCTGTGATGAGAAGGGATTCCTTGTTCAAAAGGCTGCCCATTCCTGCGCGTGTCCCCATCCTTTACCTCATCCTAAGTGTGCTCATGCTGGTCAGCGTGGTCCCTATGTACTTCTATTCGCAGCAGATGATTGCGATGAACCGGGACCGCCTCAAGACCAACGAAATGATGTTGCAGAACACCATCACCCGTTCCCTGGCCGATAACATTTCCGAGCGCCAGGCCACCTTGCGCCTGATGCTCAATAACCTGACCGCCGCCATCCAGATTGCCAGCGGCGGCGATCTCAGCGCCAATCACGTTAGCGCCCCTGAGCTGCGCGCCCTGGTAGAGAACTTCGTTTCCTCCTCCGACAATCTGGTTTACGCCACCCTGCTGAACACGCAGGCCAAGGGAATTTCCGCAGGCCGCATCGCCCCTGACGCCTTCCTGCAACGCGAATTGGAACGCGCCTTTGCCGCCGCCCGCGACGGCCGCATTTACAACGGCGATGCGCTCACGGCTTATGGCGGCAAAGCGCCCCGTACCATCATGCTGGTCAGCACGCCCATAATGGCCGGCGGCCATTTCATTGGCATGCTGGGCGCGGTTGTGGACCTGCAGTTCGTCATCCGCCGCATGCAGGAAGTCAGCACCGGTGGTTTGGTGACTTACGTGGTTGACCGTCAAGGACGGCTGGTGGCGGGCGTGAATCCCGAATACGCTACCGGCCAG
>DATGIY010000572.1:0-7825 GCA_035295475.1 Terriglobales bacterium | reverse complement strand
AAGTGCAGGCATCATGCCGAGGGCCTTCAGCCCGAAGCATCTCGCCCGCAGCGGCAAGGTACTCTATTGCTGCACGCGAGATCCTTCAGCGCTGAAGCGCTTCAGGATGACTCCAGCCAGCGGTTGTGCGGGCACGGAGCGCAGCCTGCCTGCCCAGTAGAACTTACGAAGCTGCTCCCCCGCTCTGACCCTTGGCAAACTACTCACCTTGCCCTGCATCACAGCTGGTGCAACGGGCTAGCCTGGGCCTGACAGCTCCGTGCAACCTGCTCCGCAAGGTTAGAGCCTGGCCCGTTGTCCATTGCCTACCCCTAGGGGACTCTCGGGAGGTCCACCATGCCTCGGGGCAAGCATTTGCGCGGCGTCGGCAGCAAGGAACAGCGCCAGTACGAGCACATCAAGAAAAGCGCGCAGCGCTCTGGCCGCTATGGACGGCGTGCCAAAGAGGTAGCGGCGCGCACGGTCATGAAACAGCACAAGCGCAAGGGCCACAGGAAGGGGCAATAATGCGCCGCCGAGAACGCCTGCTGTTGCTGATCATTCTGCTGTTTTTGCTGGTGTTTGCTTTGCCTACGTGGCCGTACAGCGCCGGCTGGGGCTACTACCCTTCTGGACTGCTGGGCTTGTTGCTGATCGTGTTAATTGTCCTTGCCCTGGCGGACCGCCGCAGGGGCCTGTTGCGTCGATAAAGGCCGGCGCTTCCGCCGGCATCCTGCTCCCGCCTGATTACTTCTACGGCCTTTCCCCGGTTACCTGATTTGATTCGCAACTCACACTAAGGTAGACGCTTGGCAGCTTTCCTGCATCTCTGGAGATATAATGCTTTCACGTAACCTGCGGTAAATCCGTCACTCAACGGGAGGCCGGTAGGCGCTTGGCGTCTTATCGTCAGAGATGCATATTGCCCAATTCATTGCAGCCGCGGTAGGTGGCGAGGTCGGAAGTCTGATCCAGCAGACCGGCCTGGTGGCCAAGATCGTGTTACTCATCTTGCTGGGCTTCAGCCTGTTCTCCTGGGCCATCATCCTGGCCAAGTGGAGCGCCCTGAAACGAGCGCGCGCTCAAAGCGGGCGTTTTGTGCGCGCCTTCCGCAAGGCGACCCGCTTGCAGGATGTTTCCGCTGTGGCGGAGCAGTTCAAACCCAGCCCGCTGGTGGGCGTGTTTGAAAATGCCTATGACGAGTATCGCCGCCAGGGTGGAGGAGCGCCGCGCTTGACCGCGATCCAGCGCGCCACCCAGATCGCGGCTTCGGAGGAAATGACCCGCCTGGAGCGCCGCCTTCCCTGGCTGGCGACCACCGGCGCGGTGACGCCTTTCATCGGCCTGTTCGGCACCGTCTGGGGCATCATCGATGCTTTCCAGGGACTAGGCACGGCCGGCGCCGCCACCCTGCGCGCAGTTGCTCCCGGCATTTCGGAAGCGCTGATCACCACCGCCGCCGGGCTGTTTGCCGCCATTCCCGCAGTCATCGCATACAACGCCTTCAGCCACCAGATCAAGGAATTCGCGGCCCGCAGCGACGATTTCGCTCTGGAACTGCTCAATGCTTTTGAGCGCACGGCTCCGCCGCCGCAACAACCGCACTCCAGCTATCGGGGCGCCATGGTCAGCGAGGTTCGGGATTAATGGCCTTCACCAACTCCCAGGGGCGCACGCAGAGCTCGCTTTCCGACATTAACGTCACCCCGCTGGTGGACGTGGTGCTGGTGCTGCTCATCATCTTCATGGTGACCGCGCCGGTGCTGCAGTCGGGCATCGATGTCAACGTGCCCAAGACGCGCACCGTCAAGGAAATTACGGAAGAACGGCTGGTTATCAGCATCGACCGCCAACAGCGGGTATTTCTGGGCAATACGCCCATCAACATTAACGATATCGCGGCCGCGCTGCGGCAGAAATTGCGTGATCCCTCCCGCCAATCCATTTTTCTGCGCGCGGATCAGGACGTCCCCTTTGGCGCCTTCGCCACCGTGATGGACGCGGTCAAACAGTCAGGCATCACCAACGTGAGCATCGTCACGCAGCCTTTACAGGAGCATGGCAGCAAGCGCTGACATATTTTTCGAGCACGATCCCTGGCGCGGACCGCTGGTCTGGTCCGCGATCCTGCACGGGTTGCTCTTTGCCGCCATCCTCGCCTATTCCGTCTTCCACTGGCCGGGATCGAGCTGGGGCGCGGGCGCCGGCACCGGCGGCGACGCCATGAGCGTCAGCATGGTATCCACTATTCCCCTGCCCGCCAGCCCCAACAAGACGCAAAATGTGCTGGCCAACGAATCCAAGGGGCTTTCGCAATCGCTGCCCAAGGAAAAAGAGGTGCAGCAGCCGGACGCAATTCCGATTCCTGAACGCGAAGCCAAACGCAAGCCGAAGCAGCGAATTGCTTCCAACCGGCCGACGCCGATTCAGCCCATACCAGAAGCCAGCAATGTGGTGCCCTATGGCGAAGGTGGTCCGGTTACCAATCTCTACGGCTTCACCGCGGGCAGCGCCAAGGGCGGTTTTAATTTCACCGGCGGTGGCGGCGATTTCGGCAGTCGCTATGGCTGGTATGTCAATGTGGTGCGCAACAAGGTTTCCGAGAACTGGCTGAAGTACGAGATCGATCCCCGTATCACTACCGCGGCGCGTTGCTATGTCACCTTTGACATCGTGCGTTCCGGCCAGCCTACGAACATTCGCATCGAGCAATCCAGCGGTGTACCCTCGCTCGACCAGTCCGCCATTCGTGCTCTGCAGCGCATTGATACCTTCGGGCCGTTGCCCGCGGATTATTCCGGCAGCAGAGTATCGGTGGAGTTCTGGTTCGACTATCACCGCTGATGCGCTTTCAGGTTCTTGGTGGAAATTTTCGTTGAATTCTCAACTCCAAGGTTGATAGGGTCAAATCAGTGATGAAACGTCTGATATCCGTCGTTATCAGTGTCTTATGTTGCTCCGCATTTCTGCTTGCGCAGCAGGATTGGATTCGTACCGGGACCGGTTTAGGAGTGCAGCGGCCTCGTCTGGCAGTTCCCGATTTCAAAGTGAATAACAGCGATCCGCAAAGCGCGGCCTTGCAGAAAGTGTTCGACGACACGCTGTTTTACGATCTCGATCACGCCGGCCTCTTCGACATGGTGTCGAAGAGCTTCATGCCGACACAAGTGCCGGGGATGCCGCAGGACGTGGTGCTGGCGCAGTGGAGCAGCCCGCCGCCCAGCGCCGCCATGCTGGTCTTCGGCAATGTAGGAGTGACCGGCGGCAACGTGACCGTGCAGGGCTGGCTCTACGACGTCAGCAACGCCAGCTCGCCGCAGGTTCTGGGCAAGCAGTATACCGACACGGCTACCCAGGAAGCGGCGCGGACCATCGCCCACAAATTTGCCGACGAAATCATCTTTCGCCTGGGCGGGGGCATTAACGGCATTGCCGAAAGCAAGATTGTGTTCGTCAGCAACCGCAGCGGCCATAAAGAAATCTGGGAGATGGATTACGATGGCGCCAACCAGCACCAACTGACCCACCTCGGTTCCATCGCCCTCTCCCCGCGCATTTCACCCGATGGCACGCGCGTGGCTTTCAGCGGCATGACCAAGGCCGGCTGGCAGATCATGATGTATTCGCTGGATCTGGGACGCTTAGTGCACTTCCCGCATATTGGGGGATCGAATCTGTCGCCCGCGTGGTCGCCGGATGGCACCCATATCGCGTTTTCTTCTTCGCGTACCGGCGATCCGGAGATCTATGTGACCGATTCCGACGGCATGGGCCTGAAGCGGCTCACGTCTTATGCCGGTCCGGATGTTTCCCCGGTCTGGAATGCCAAGACTGGCGGACAAATCGCCTGGGTGGAGCGCAGCCAAGCCACGCGCTATCCGCAAATCTGCATTATGGGGGCGGATGGCACCAACCAGCAGCACGTCACCGACGAAGGCTACGCGGTTTCGCCATCCTGGTCGCCGAACGGACAATTTTTAGCGTTTTCCTGGATCCGCCACTATGGACCCGGCGCCCCGGGCGCGCAGGATATTTACGTCATGGACATCACCACCCATACCTGGGCGCAGCTGACCCATGACGGCGGCCGCAACGACTTCCCTTCCTGGTCGCCGGACAACCGGCACATCGTGTTTCAGTCCAGCCGTTCCGGCCAGGAGGAAATCTGGACCATGCTGGCCGACGGCACGCAACAGCAACAACTGACTACTTCGGGCAGTAATTACGAGCCCAACTGGAGCTGGAAATAAATTTACCGGACGCCATCGCGAATAAGGTTTTAGTGGGGCGGACACTGCGGGAGAAAATTCTTCCGCAGGCCGCAGTTTTGATTTCGCGCGCCAGTCTTTGGCGCGCTTTGTTTCAAGGGAGGATGAGGTGAAGCACAGCAACCGGAAGTGGATTACGCTCATTGTCGCGCTGGGTGTGGTTCTCATGCTTGGCGCCTGCAAAAAGAAAGTGGCGCCGCCACCGCCGCCGCCACCACCGCCACCCGCGGCTCCTACCGCGTCGCTCACGGCCAATCCCAGCACCATCGACAAAGGCCAGTCCACGACGCTGACGTGGGAAACCCAGAACGCTACCGACGTCAGCATCGACGGCATCGGCTCGGTGCAGCCTAACGGCAGCCAGTCGGTTTCGCCGACGGACTCCACCACCTATCACCTGGTCGCCAAAGGAGCGGGCGGGACCCAGGAGGCAACGGCGCGCGTCACCGTGACCCAGCCGCCGCCACCTCCGCCGCAGCCCACGGCCAGCGAAGAAGATCTCTTCAACCAGAACGTGAAGGATGTCTACTTCGACTACGATAAGTACGATATCCGCGCGGATCAGCAGGCGGCAGTTCAGGGTGACGCCAACTTTTTGAAGCAGCACCCTAACGTCAAAATCACCATCGAGGGCCACTGCGACGAGCGCGGCTCCACCGAATACAACCTGGCCCTGGGCGACAACCGCGCCAACGCAGCCAAAAATGCGCTGGTTCAGGATGGCGTTCCGGCCGATAACATCAAGACCATCAGCTATGGCAAGGAGAAGCCCTTCTGCACCGAGCACGACGAAGCGTGCTGGCAGCAGAACCGGCGTGCTCATCTTGTTTATCAGAAGTAGCTGTTGAACGAAGGGCGGCGGCCGCTTCTGGCACGCCGCCCTTCGCTGTATCCTAAAAGCTGCGGATGCAAGCTTTGCCTGTGTTTTGCGGCCGGAGGAAGCCACGCTGGTATGCGGCTTTTTATCCGTCGCCGGAGTAACCTGCATCCAATCCAGGCAGGATCTCTGCCTCTACGAATGGAAGCCCTTATGAAGATGCAAAGACTCTTTGTCGTCCCCGTTCTCGCTGCCCTGTCGTTCGTGAGTTTGCCTGCCTTCGGCGTGAGCAAGGAAATCGTTCAGCTGCAGACGCAAGTGCAGGCTCTGCAGGATCAGGTGGCGCGCATGCAGCAGTCTTTCGACCAGGGCATGGGCGTCATGAAGAATCTGATTGAGCAGAACACCGACACCATGAACAAGCTGGCGGGCACCATGACCCAGCTGCAGCAGGTGATGCAGAAGCAAAATGCCGACGCCGGCACGCGTAGCGACCAGCTCTCCGGGCAGATCCAGACGCTCAACGACAGCTTAGATGAGCTCAAGGCCCGCCTGGCGCGGGTGACGCAGCAACTGGAGGCCATGCAGTCGGCGCAGCAGAACCTGCAAACCCAACAACAGCAGCAGCAACAGCAAGCGCCGCCGCCCGACGTGCTCTACAACAATGCCGTCCGCGACTACAACGCCGGCAAGATGGATCTGGCCCAGCAGGAGTTCAACGATTACGTGAAGTATTACCCCAATACCGATCTGGCGGGAAATGCCCTGTTCTACGTGGCCGAGATGGAATATCGCGCCGGCAATTATCAGGCGGCCGCCCAGGACTACGACAAGGTGCTGCAGCAGTTCCCTAGCGGCAACAAGGCTGCTTCCGCGCAGCTCAAGAAAGGCTATTCCCTGATCGAGCTAGGGGATAAGCAAGGGGGGATTCGCGAGCTAAACAGCCTGGTGCAGCGTTTCCCGCGTTCCCCCGAAGCGACTCAGGCTCGCGAACGCTTGCGCCGCCTGGGAGTCGTCCCTGGACGCTCTCGCCGCACGCCTTCTGCCCAATAGCGTATTTACGTGGGGATGTGTTGCTCCCATCCCCACGAGGAAGCCTGGAAGTTCTACTGAGTTTTGGTTTTGGCTGCTTTTTCCACCCGGCGGGCGCGCCGACTCCCTTGCTTGCGCTGTTTTTTGGCCAGCTTAGCCTGGCTGCGCTGTTGTTTGCGCAGCTGGGCGTGCTCCTGCTTTTCCCGCGCCGAGAACTGGCGCTCCGGGTGCCGCGGCATCTTGTGCGCCGTGGCTTTGTGCGCCGGACGCGACTTGGGTGCTTGCGATCGCCCGCTCTGTGCCCACCCTGCCATGCCCCACAATAAGCAAGCCAGCAGCACCCATCGCGTTTGCTTCATCCCACGCCCCCTGACTTTCCCACCCTTGTACTGCATCGCCTGATTTTTCAAACCCCAGCCTAGCAAAAAGTTGCTAGCTTGGCGTGCCGGAGCAACAATGGAGTAGCCCCCGACATCACTAGGGAGGGACTTATGCCTACGCTAACCAGGACGGTGGACATGGACAGCCATAAAGGTGCGTTCGAGCCGGAAAATCCGCGGGAAAAAGGCAATACCTCCATGGCGGGGCAACTGCCCCACCGCGGCGAGGATCCGCTGCTCAAATCCTCGGATACCGACTTTCCCGAGCCTGGCGAGAATGCCGAGCATAGCGGCGAGCCCCAGTCACCCAGCCTGCTGGATCGTGATGAGGAGGAACCTTTCAATGGCAGAAAAGCCACCGGAAACAAGACCACCGGAAAAAGAAAGCGGCATTGAGCCGCTCGATCAGCCCAGCCGCACGCGGGAAAAGATCGAGGAAATGGATCGCGCCGAGGAGCGGGGAGAAAACCCGGAGCATGTCGGCATCGATCAGGATCCCGGCGAGCGCCAGAAGGAAAACCAGGACAGCAGGGACGATCCTCTGGCCGCGTAGAAGAAGCAGCCAAGGCGCGTCAGCCCCGGGGGATCTTCGAGCTCTCTGCCAAAAATCAGGCCCTCCTTGCGGAGGGCCTTTTTCACGAAACTCACCTGGCCGGAGCGTTTAGCGCAGTTCCTCTATCACTTTTTCCAGCACTTCCCGGCCCGGACGCGTCAGATCCTGCGGCAGAGTGGCCAGGGGCTTGTCGGTCATGTTCACCAGCTCCAGGAAATTAGGCGCTTTCGTGTTCACGTAGAGGACGCCGGTGAGCACCTCGTTCTTCTCGTGTGCTTCCAGCAGCCGGGTGATGGCGCCAATGCGGTTAGTGGGATCGTAATCCTCCTCCAGCTTGCGCAGGCGCAGCTGCGAGCCATCGTGCATGGTCACGTCCACCGTGGTCCCGGGATCGTAATCCACGCTGATGTCCTCGAAGGAAGGCACGAAATTGACCTCGTGCAGCGGCTCGTCGTGGTCCTTCATATACTTGTAGGACTTGGTTGAGCCCTCATGGTCATTGAAGGTAACGCAGGGGGAAATCACGTCGAGCATAACCGTGCCCTGGTGGGCGATGGCCGCCTTCATCATGGCCTGCAGCTGCTTCTTATCGCCGGAGAAGGAGCGTCCAACGAATGTAGCGCCCAGTTGGATGGCCAGCACGCAGGTGTCAATCGCAGGCAGGTCGTTGATGACGCCGGTCTTCAGCTTGGAGCCGACATCGGCGGTGGCCGAGAACTGACCCTTGGTCAGGCCGTACACGCCGTTGTTCTCGACGATGTAGGTCATGTTGACGCCGCGGCGCATGCAGTGGGCG
>DATGIY010000571.1:0-12052 GCA_035295475.1 Terriglobales bacterium | reverse complement strand
GACAGCTGACTCTGGATCAGCATATCGGGGTTCGAATCCCTGGGGGGCAGCCAAATCCCTTTTCTGCCAAAACGCCGTCCTTCTCCGCCTTTTTCCGCAAACCTTGCGGTGTGATTTTGGTCACGCCAGGCCGTGATTTATGTCATATCCCGCCTGTGACCACTTTCCTATGCTTGGGATCGCAATATACCCAAGCCTCAGCTCCGGAAAGGGCTGAAAATTCAGGAAAGGGCTGAAATCATGAAAAAGAATCTTCTCCCCGCAATTACATGTTTCCTTGCTTTGAGCCTGGCGGCCAGCGCCGGCACGCTCAGTGGCAGCGTGAAGGGCGCTCCCGGACAGTCGGTTGTATATCTCCAGGCCGTGCAAGCGGGCGCTCCGGCCGCCGCTTCCAGCCAGCTGTTCAAGATGGACCAGAAGGGCATGAAATTCATCCCCAGCGTGCTGGTGGTTCCCGTCGGCGCTACCGTGGAGTTCGACAACGAGGATGCCGGCGCCCACAATGTCTATTGGTCCTCCATCAGCGGCAACAAGAAGCTGGGCCACAACCTGGGCACTTTTCCCACCGGCCAGAAGGCGACCTTTAAGTTCGAGCATCCCGGCGTGGTGCCCATTCTCTGCAATATCCACCCGGAAATGTCGGCCACCATCATTGTCACTCCCAGCCCCTACTACGCGCAGACCGATCAGATCCTCGGCGACTACTTCATTCAGAACGTGCCCGACGGGGAATACAAGGCCTTCGTGTGGCATGGCGGCAAGACCACTTTCCAGCTGGTCAAAGTCGCGGGCAACACCAAGATCGACTTTACCCTGGGCAAATAAGCTGCATTCCTCTTAGCGTCAACGCAAGCAGGCGCGGATTGCAAGCCGCGCCTTTGCTTTTGCTGCTTCTTTTCCGCACTGTCTGGCTTCCATTCCCCGCCGTTTTTCCCGGGGTATTCACCGCCATAACTCCTTTGTGACCGCCGTCACAAATGGGTGTGACAAGAGTTACAGCCAGCATGTACATCGTGACGTGACAATCCTTCCAAGATCGGTACGCGAGACGCGGGGTTCTCGCCGCAATAGATGCTTGGGGAGGCATTAGCCTTCATAAAACTCATAGGTGAGGGAGCGCCGTTTAGCCCCTCTTGGCTGGCAGTTCCATGATTTGCCTGACGGTTACAAGAAGGAGAGGTCAATGATTAAGAGCATCTCACTGTGCCTATTTACGCTATTTTTTGCGTTTCTTCTGGCCCCCAGGGCGATGGCCGTTCCCAGCTACGCCCGGCAGACGGGTTTGTCTTGCAACGGCTGCCATTACACGCCGCCGGAGCTGAATCCGGCGGGGCGCCTATTCAAACTCTATGGCTACGTCGACAAGATGAAGAATGGCGGCATTACCGCCGAGCAGGACAAGCGGCACTCCGGTCTCGACCTCTTGGCTACGCTGCCCCTCTCGGCCTGGTTTGAAGCCTCGTTCACCAACACCAAGTCTCCCCAGCCCGGCACCCAGAACGGCAATGTTGAATTTCCTCAGGACATTTCGCTGTTCCTGGCCGGCGCCTGGTCCACCCACATCGGCAGCTTCCTGCAGGTCACCTATAACACGCAGGGAGACCATTTCAGCATGGACAACACCGATATTCGCTACGCACGGGTGAAAAAGCTGGCGGGCAAAGAGTGGGTGCTGGGCCTGACCTTGAACAATAATCCCACTGTAGAAGACCTCTGGAACTCCACCCCTGCCTGGGGCTTTCCTTTCATTGCCAGTGATGTGGCCCCCACCCCGACGGCTGCGCCCATCATTCAGGGCGCCCTGGCACAAGATGTGGGCGGCCTCGGAGCCTACACCATGTGGGACCAGCATCTATACCTAGCCGGCACGATTTACCGTTCTTCTCATATTGGTACTTCTGAGCCCACGACTGGGCAAGGATTCGGCTTTAACATACGCGGGGTCGCGCCCTACTGGCGTGTGGCCTGGCAGCAAAACGGACTGAAAAACAATTTGGAAGTTGGCACCTATGGCATGCACATGAACTCGACTCCCGGGGCGATTACCGGTTTGGAAGACACCTACACGGACGCCGGCGTCGATTTCCAATACGATCGCACTATCGGCAAAGATGTGTTCTCCTGGCGCGGCACCTACGTGCGCGAGAATTCTGAGCTGGCGGCCAGTCTCGCCGCCGGTGCGGCCAACATCAGCACCCACCACCTCAACGCCTTTAATACCAACGCTGAGTACCACTTCGGAAACCGCTATTCGGCGGCTCTGGGATGGTTTACCACCACTGGCACCAGCGATCCGCTGTTGTATGCCCAAAGCGCCGTGACTGGCAGCGTCAACGGCTCTCCGCAGAGTACCGGCTATAGCCTCAACTTCTCCGTGTGGCCCATTCAGAACCTTGATCTCGGGTTGCAATACACGGGCTACACTCGCTTCAACGGTTTGGCGACGAACTACGATGGCACCGGACGAAATGCCAGCGGCAACAACACGGTTTACCTGCTGGCGCGCTTCGTATTCTAGAAGCTGCCGGGCGTAGCCACAGAGATTCGTCTCTGTGGCTATGCCATTTCAAGGCGGGGGTTGTCGGCAGCTCGTGACTAGAAGCTATCTCATAATTCTGCTTTGAACGGCGCGGTTTCATGCCGCGCCGTTCAGGGCGGCAGAATCGCTGGGCTTTAGCCCGGGGGGACAGCGCACTTATTAGCTTTGATTCATTGCGGATGCCTTGTAGTAGTTCGATGGCTCGGAGGCGCACAGGCCACGAATTAAGAAACCAGCTGCCGTACAACATGCGACTCGCTACCAAACCACGCATCGGTCCTTGCGCACCAGCGGGGCATCCGCTTTGCAGTGAAATGCCTGTTGGAATTGCGGCATGTTTACCACCACACCATTGATGCGGTACTGCGCCGGGGAGTGTTCATCGGTCATGGCGCGCAGGCGCAGGTTCTCCGGGCGTTCGTTAGAGCAATCCCATTGCGCGAAGCCCACAAAGAAACGCTGCTTCGGAGTTAAGCCATCCCGATCTTCCAGTTTCTGACCCTGGGTCGCCGCTTGCCATGCCTCATAGGCAAGGATCGTTCCCCCCAGGTCGGCCACATCCTCGCCCAAAGTTAAGCGGCTGTTGATTTTGATGTTATCCACGACTGTGTATTTCGCGTACTGATCGGCCACGCAGCTCGTGCGCCGATTGAACTCCGCTTCGTCCTGCTTGCTCCACCAATCGCGCAGATTGCCCTTGGCATCGAATTTGCTGCCCTGATCGTCGAAGCCGTGGGTCAGTTCGTGACCGATGGTGGAACCGGTGTCGCCATAGTTGGGGGCGTCATCGATTTTGGGATCATAAAGCGGCGGCTGCAGCACGCCGGCAGGGAAGTTGATGTCGTTCATCTGCGGGTTGTAGTAGGCGTCCACGGTCGGCGCCGGCATCATCCACTCTGTACGGTCCGGGGGCTTGCCGATCTTGTTGAGCTCGTATCGGGATTCAAAAACGGTTGCGTGCTCCACGTTGCTCAGGAAATCGGAGCGCGAGACGCCTACCGAGCTGTAGTCGCGCCACTTGTCGGGATACCCGATTTTGTTGACGATGCTGTGCAGCTTGAGCAGCGCCTGCTGCTTGGTTTGCGGTCCCATCCAGCTGAGCCCGTCGATCTCCTTTTCCATTGCTTGCTCGATGCGGCGCGTCATCTCCAGCGTACGCTGTTTCATTTCCGGCGTGAAGGTGCGGGCAACAAACTCCTTCCCAGCGGATCGGTCAAATCGCGGTTCACGAAACGTACGCACTGCTTCCATCTTGGCGGCATCTGCTGCACCCCGCGCAGGGTCCGGGAGTAGAAATTGAAGTCCTCCTGCACAAAGGCGGATGAGAGATAAGGCGCATTTTCATGCAGCAGGTGCCAGCGAAAATAAGCTTTCAGATCGGCGAGGGAGCTCTGGGCAATGAGCCGATCCATCTCCTGGTAAAAAGCCGGCTCGGTGATGTTGAAATCCCTCAGCTGCGGGTAGCCGATGGCCTGCAGATACGCGTTCCAGTGGAAATGGGGGGTGAGCGCCTGCAGTTGCTGGCGCGTCATCTTGTGGTACAGCTTGTAGGGATCGCGCTGCTCCACTCGCGTCAGGGAAGCTTTGGCCAGTTCTGTTTCCAGGCGCAGAACCGTGGCTGCATCGCGCTGCGCGTTTGCCGGCAATTCTCCCGCCAGCTGCAGCATCCGGCTGACGTGCGCCACATACTGTTTGCGGACCTCCTGCGACTTCTCGTCGGTTTTGGTGTAGTAGTCGCGGTCAGGCAGGCCCAGACCGCCGGCCAGCGCGTAGGCGATCACTTGCTCGGAATTGCCCAAATCCTGATCGGAAGTAAACCGGAACAGTGTGCCGCTGGAACCGCGCCCATATTCGTACACCCGCGAGAACAGGTGCTCGCTGCCCACATAGCCCGGAATATCGCTTTTGGATTTCAGAGCTGCAATGCGATTTAGCCGTGGCTGCAACGGAGATAAGCCAAGCTTTTCCACGGCGCTGGTGTCCATGCAGGCGGCAAAGTAATCGCCGATTTTCTGCTGGTCGGCGGTTCGACCGCTGGTGCGCTGCGACAAATCCTGCAGAATGCCCCACAGGAAACGCTGGTTATCGTCGTAGAGTTTGCTATAAACAGCCCAGGACGCCTGGTCCGCGGGAATCGGATTCTTCTTCATCCAGCCCCCGCAGGAATACGTGTAGAGATCGACGCAGGGATCAACCGACCGGTCCATCGAGGTTGTGTCCAGGCTGGGGGAGTAGGGCAGCGCGGTCAGCGGGCGGTCTTCAGCAGCCGAAGTGGGCTGGGATTTGGTCGCGTTACTCTGCTGTTGAGCGCGCGGCAGAGGTACCGCGATCACCATCACGCACAGCGACAGGGCCGCTAATTTAAAGGCAAAAGTTCTCATCAGCATCTCCACCAGAGCCCTGCAGTGTACCGTAAAAGTCCAAGCAGAGACATGGAGGCACGATGGCATGGATGGTCGAAAATTTCCCGATTGACGATTGAAAAATACTGCCGTCCGTAGTCGACAATTCGTCAATCTTCAATCATCAATTTGGTTTTTCGTTTCCGTGGTGAGCTTGATTCTTAGACTTTTTCCGCCTTCTTATAGACCACCATCTCGCCCTTTCCCTGCAGATCCTGGGGATGGTAGCGGGGAATGGGCAGTTCGATCTGCTTGAACTCCACCGGCGCGGCCTTCTTCTCCAGCAGGCCCAGGGCGACCGCCACGCCATAGATAATGGCTTCCGGCCGCGGTGGACATCCCAGGATGTAGTAATTCACCGGCACGACCCTTTCCACCGGCCCCAGCACGGAATAGCTGTCGAACCACATGCCGCCGCCGCAGGCGCAGGAGCCGATGGCGAACACCAGCTTGGGCGCCGGCATGGCCTCGTAGGCGGCGCGCAGCGCGCGGGCCGTCGACCGCATGGCCGGACCCTGGCATAACATAACGTCCGCATGCCGCGGCGAGCCCACCAGCTTGATGCCAAAGCGTTCTGCATCGTAGTAGGGCGTCAGGGCATTCAGCACCTCGATGTCGCAGCCGTTGCAGCCCCCACTGTTGGCGTGGTAGACCCACAACGAACGGCCAAACATCTTGTGACACAAGTCCTTCAGCATGGCGGCCCTACCAGTCCATTTGTAAGGCGATGTCCTTCACCGCGGCTTCGTCCTCCTGATAAGCGCGGGCGCCGCATATCCAGCGCTCATTGGCCAGATCGTCGAAGCGATAGCCGGTCAATTTCAGTTTTTCCAGCGCCACCTCATCCTTGAAGCAACGTCCGCATCGCTGGCACGTGCTCATAAACAACTCCAGTCGCTGCTGGGCGTCGCCAACCCGATTGGTGCCGGTTTCAAATTCCTGGCTCATGCGGATCGCTTTTTCCGGACAGACTTCCGCGCAGCGCCCGCAGTACGTGCAGCGCTGTCCCGCGTATTGCAGAATGCGCACTTCCTGGCAGACGTCAAACAGGAGAATGGCCCGGGCGGGGCAGTTGTTTGCGCACCCGCCGCAGCCTACGCACTTGTCCGCATCGAACACCGGGCGGCCGCGGAAATCTGGCGGTACGGGCTGCCCCTGTGGCGGATACGGCAAGGTCACTTTGCCCGCCCCCAGGCAGATCAGCGTCTCCTGGATTTTGCTTAGCAGCGAAATAGTCTCATCTCCTCAATATCCGAATGTCGCCAGCACCAGCGCCACAAAGGACACTCCCAGGAGGCCCGCAAAGTAGCGCAACGCCTGATCGATGCGATAACGCGCGTGCGTCGCCGCAATCACCGTCACCAGCAGAACCAGGACGAATACCTTGATCCAGAAAAGCAGCCATTCCCCGGGGAAGGTCAGTTGTGATCCCCAGGGCAGAAAGAGTGCGGAAAACAGGGAACTGTAGATGACCAGTCGTGCCATCTGCGCATATTGACACAACGCCAGCTTGGGCCCGGAGTATTCCATCAACGGCCCTTCCATGAGTTCGGTTTCCGCGCCCGCGATGTCGAAGGGTACACGCTGCACGAACGCTTGCAGCGACAGCAGCATTACCGCCAGCATGACCAGGCCTGACCAGGGGAAACCTGCGTTGCCGTAAACTGACCCGCTGAGCACCGCCTCCAGTCGCAACGAGTGCACATGCACGGCGCCCACCAGGATCGCAACCGCCAGCAGGGGCTCCAGCGTGATCATGGTCATCATTTCCCGGCTGACGCCAATCAGCGAGTACGTGGATCCCGCCGCCATACCGGCCAGCAGCGTGCTCGCGCCGCATAGCGTCAGCAGGTAGATGAGCATGATCACATCCCCCGCCGAGTTCATAGGTGAGCCAAAACCCATGGGCACAAGACAGGAAACCGCCAGTACCGTGGTCAGCGAGAGCAACGCGGCGAACCGCTGCATGACCGGTGTCTCTCCCGACTCGATGTCCTCCTTGCCCAGCAGCTTGAGGAGGTCGAAATAGGGCTGCAGCACGGGCGGTCCCTGGCGCGACTGAATGCGGGCCGTGAGCTTCCGCCCGATCCCCTGCAATAAAGGCGAGACCAGCAGCACCATCGCTACGTTCGCTACCGCACCCATGATTGCCCAACCCATCGGCACGTTCTTATTTCCTCCCTCGGCTCAATGCCAGCAATTCCCTTTGCGACCAGGTCTTTTTTCCTCCCGAACGAAGTTCAATCGTTTCCATGCGATCGGTGCAGGAAAAGCACGGATCGATGCTGCCCAGCGAAATGGTCATATCGGCAATTTGCTGGTCGCGGATCATCGCCGGTACCGCCTGCAGGTTCTGATAAGTGGGCGCGCGTACCCGCCAGCGCCGTGGCCGGTTGTTTTCACCGGTAATCACGAAGTGATGACTCTCGCCTCGCGGTGCCTCCACCGACGACAAGCCAATTCGTCCGACCGGCAGCTCATCCTTAATCTCCAGTTGCAGCGGCCCAGGCTCCATCTTTTCCAGGCACTGGCGGATGATCGCGGTCGACTCGAACACTTCCCGCATGCGCACCTCCAGGCGGGACCAGACGTCGCACCCTCCTGCTGTGATCACCTCGAAATCGACGCGATCATAGGCTGCATAGGGGTGATCGCGGCGGCAGTCGATATCCACTCCCGCGGCTCTCGCCACCGGCCCGACCGCTCCCGCGTTCTTCACCACTTCCTTGTTCGCAATTCCGACCCCCTGCGTGCGTTTCTGGATGTTCTTATCCCGGCTGATGGCGCCCACTACCGGCCCCCACTCCGCGTCCAGGCGGTCCAGAACCTGGCCCAGTTCGCTCTTTAGCTCGGGCGTGATCTCCCAGCGCACACCGCCAACAACACACAGGCCGTAAGTCTTGCGGTTGCCGGTAATCTTTTCCGCCACCCACATCACAGGCTCGCGAATGCGAAACGCCTGCATGAACAGTGTGTCGAATCCCACGATGTGACACGCCAACCCGGTCCACAGCAGATGGCTGTGCAGCCGTTCCAGCTCCAGCATGATGGTGCGGATGTACTCGGCGCGGGGCGGAGGACGGAGCGCGGCCGCAGCCTCCACCGCTTGCGTGTAGGCCACGCTGTGCACGCACCCGCAGATGCCGCAGATCCGTTCGGCCAGCACCGGAATGTCGTTGTAGCTCATCACCGATTCCGCCAGCTTTTCGATCCCCCGGTGCGCCATAAAGCCGCGGTATTCGCAGCCGCGCACCATTTCCCCTTCCACGTAGAGGCGGAAATGCGCGGGTTCATCCAGCGTCGGGTGAAAAGGACCGAAAGGAACCACGGTGCACCCTTCGGGCGGATCTTCGAACTCGAATGTCGCGCCTTCTTTGAATTCGGCGGGCACATGGTTCCAGGGGACATCCTTGCGCAACGGGTGCACGTCCTCCGGCCAGCCGTCGGGCAGAACCAGCCGTTTGGGGTAGGGGTGCCCGACAGACTCGATGCCCACTAGATCGCGCATTTCTCGCTCCGCCCAGTTGGCGGCGGGCACCACATCAGAGATGCTATCGATCTTCGGCTCCGTCTCCGGCAGCTGCGTCAGCACGCTGCACAGCACCTGATCTTGATCGAAGGCGAAGTCATGCGCCACCACAAAGCCGCCGGAGTAGGGCCGATCGTCAGCCCCAATGCTGACCACGTAACGCGCATCCAGATCACGAAAAATATGCCGGCACATCTCCTTGACGGCCGCCGGACGCACCCACACAAACAGCTGGCGATCGCTAGGCAGGTCGGCTCGTACGATGGCGCTGTCAAACCTTTTTCGCAATTGATTGAGCCGTTCGCGTGCGATCATCAGCTTCGCCCCTTGACTGCTTCTGCCCTTTCCTGTTTCATCCCGCCCAGCCAGCGGAAGTGTCGCTTGATTTCACCGTAGAAATTGTGGGCCACATAGCGCTGGCAATCTGCTTCCGGCGCGTAACCGCATAACCAGGGCGTGGCCGCGCGCCGCGGCGCCCTACCGACCTTGGAGATGGCGTAAGCAAGAAAGAAGCTCAAGCCTAGAACAGCCAGTAGTGCCAGCGGAACCAACAACGCTGTTTCCTGCGGCCCCACAGTGATGGCGAAGGGGTTTGCTGTACCTGGTAATTTGCCAAGCTGTCCGCCCAACCCATCGGGTGAGGCCTGCAAGGCCTTCTGCAGGAATCCAAACCCCAGCCCCGGAGCAATGCCCAGCAGCACACACAGAAGCGCCAGGAACAGCTGCGGTGCCTGCATGCTCCAGCCCACTTCTAAAATCCCCGTCCCGGAATCATTCCTGGAGATACGCGCCGCCCCCTGCTGCGCGGTTCCTGGAACTCCTGCCCTGCTTTGCACCAGGGTGCTGCTGCGCGACAGAAAGCTTGTGCCAAAAAACTTGATGAACGACGCCAGCGTCAGGGCGCTGGTCAGGATGGCAATCACCGCACACACCGCGAGGTACCTTGCTGTGGCCGCGCCTTCAATAGCGGCTACGAAAATCGCCCACTTGCTGGCGAACCCGTTAAATAACGGCACGCCGGAGATCGACAGCGACGCCACCAGCGCGGTAATCCCCGTCAGTGGCATGAATCGCATGAGCCCGCCCAGGCGGTTCAGATCCTGCGTTCCAGTGGCGTGCAGCATCGACCCTGCGTTCAGAAATAACAGTCCCTTGAATACGCCATGGTTGAGCACGTGAAACAGGGCACCGGTCAAGCCCAGCAGCGCCAGAGCGCTCGCCGTCGACCCGCTGGTCAGCAGCGCCATGCAAGTGCCGGTACCCAGCAGGATGTAACCGATCTGCCCGATGCTATGGAAAGCCAGGAGACGTTTGGACTCTTCCTGCCTCAATGCCTGCATCGTTCCGGTGAAAAGGGTGATCGTCCCCAGCACGGCGATCAGCATGCCCCACGACGTCAGGGGAAAGAGTTCTCGCGCTGCCGCCGGCACCAGCCAGAGAAAGTAGCGGATAAGGCCGTAAACCCCGGTTTTGATCATCACGCCGGAGAGCAGTGCGCTGACGGGTGAGGGCGCGGCCGGATGCGCATCCGGCAGCCACATCTGCCCGAACGGCCACATTCCCATCTTGATCCCGAATCCAATCAGGAAAAGTGTGAACGCCAGCCCTACCGTGCCCGAATGTGTGCTCAGTAGTGCCGGCAGATTCGCGCTTACTCGCTCAAACTCGAATCTCGATCCTCCCGAGCCCGGTGCCAGCAAGGCCGCTCCCACCATGATCGCAAGGCACGCACTTTCCATCATGATCAGAAACTTGCGGCTGGCACGGCGGTTCGTTTCTTCTCTGTATTCAAAGCGAATGAGTATGTATCCCGGCACGGTCATGAGCTGCCAGAATCCGAAAAAACTCCACATCATGTCGGTCGTGGTAAGTAATCCGTAGATCGCGGCCAGAAACAGCAGCAGGCATGGGTAATATCGCGCCATCCCATAATCGGTGTGGCGCTGCATGTAGCGGATGGAATACAGCGCCGCGGGAACTGCCATCGTCGCCGTCAACACCAGGAAAACGACCGCCAGCCCGTCCACCTGCAGCCGTAGCCAGGCTCCGGGAATGACCGACCCGAATACCTCGACCGGTTGGGCTGAGACTCCTTGCCGTAGAACTCTCGCCGCACCCTCGAATACAACTGCTGACGAGGCAGCTGTCGCTACCAATGCTATCCAGCCGGCTAGGGTCTTCCTCCGTGACGTCAGCAGTGTCAATACGGCTCCGCCGATGCAAATCAGCATCGCGTTCGCCACTGCCTGTTCCGGGCTCATCATGCCATTACCTTGTCTATCCCGCCGCGCGCCGCCTGGTGTATCTTTTGCGACATCCTCACCTCTTGCAAAATACCGCGGATCATCTTCAGCGATGCCTGCATCGTGGGGCTAAGCCTTTGTCCTGGCTGCAGCGACTCCGGCTGGACTCCTAGAAGCCATACCCGCGTACCCGCTTCCTCCAGCACCTTGGCCAGTACTCCCAACGAAATCTTGTGCGTGGAAATCTGCGGGAACGCATTCTCGATCTCTACCCCATTCAGCAAGAGCACCGTGCCCGGATCGTCACCGGAATCGGTGGCATCCAGCGCCAGCAGGTGATTGAACTGCTGCTCTGCGACCTGCACCAGATAATGTTCGGGAGTGGTTCCGGCGATGATCACATCCGGCAAGCCCGCGGCGGCCAGTTCCTCCGCCAGGTAGACCCCAAACCCGTCATCGCCATAGTCCACGTTGCCTACACCCATTACGCAGACCCGCCCTTGCAAGGTGCGCTGTAGTCGCTGGCTGAGGCTTTCCATTAGATTTCCTCCCCCAGTTTCTTGATCTGCTCGTACGTAAACACCGGACCGTCTTCGCACACATAAGCCACACCAATACAGCAGTGACCGCACTTTCCCACGCCGCACTTCATGTACCGTTCCAGCGTGGAAACGATGTTTCGTTCCTCGCAGCCCATGGCCAGCAGGTCTTTGATCACAAACCGAAACATCACTGGAGGTCCGCACACGAACACGGTGCTGTTATCCACCGCGACTTGCACTCCCGGCTTCTGAAACAGGCTGCCCACAACTCCGACATTGCCTTTCCAGCCTGCGTCGGCTCGATCTACCGTCAGGTAACACTCCACTCCCGCCGACTGCTCCCATTCCCGCAAATTCGGCAGGTACATGAGTTCCTGCGGAGTTTTGGCGCCATAGAAAATCTGGATCCGGTCGTAATGCCTCCGGTGCTGCAGTGCGTACACGATGCAGGAACGCAACGGGATCATGCCGATGCCCCCGGCCACGAACACCAGGTCCTTCCCGTAGTAATCCTCCATGGGGAAGCCGTTGCCATATGGTCCGCGCACCGCGAACTTCTGCCCCGGTTGCAGCTCGTGCAGTGCCGCTGTGCAGCTTCCGACCTCGCGAATGGTGAAGAACGTCTCCTGCTCGGTGGGGCTGGAGGGCAGGGAAGCGGGAAATTCGCCCGTGCCGAATAGGGAAATCTGAGCAAACTGCCCCGGGCGGAACCTGTGAAATGCCTGCTGTTCAGCCTCGTCCTCAAAACGCCAATAGAACGTCTTCACCTCCGGAATTTCCGCCACCACCCGCTCCAG
>DATGIY010000570.1:0-2054 GCA_035295475.1 Terriglobales bacterium | reverse complement strand
CCTGATTCTGCGCATAGGCCGTCCAGCCAAAGAACACGTTTCCCGAAGGATCAACCGTAGCTCCGCCTGCCAGCGACGATCCGGGCGGCGCATTCGGATTGACGCTCACCACATTGAAACTCTGTCCGGCATCATGCGACGCCGAAACCAGAAATCTCTCATCATGATTGAACCCGACATAGACGTTCGCCCCGCGCACCGCGAGTACCGGCTTATCGGTGTCCTCCCGCCCTCGCTCCGCCCATGAAAACGACCAGGTGCGCCCGAAGTCGAGTGAGCGCGCCACGATGATGTCCCGCTTATCGTTTTGCAGCCACGACGCGTACAGTGTTTGCCGATCGTCCGGATCTACCACGATCTGTGGATCAAACTGTCCTGTCGGGAAGGGAAGCATCGGCTTCGATGCATGCCACGACAGCCCACTGTTGTCGCTGATCAGCAGGGTCATGCTTGGCGCCGTGCAGGTCGGGCACCCGGCAACGGCTCCGTACTGCGGATATAGGACGTACACGTGGCCGTGGCTATCGGCGGCAATCGAAGGCTCCCACTGGTCCCCGTTACGGTACCCTAGCCTTAATTGCGGGATGAATTCTCCAACGGCCAAAGCTGCTGGGACCTCTGCCATCCCCAACAGGAAGACCAAGAGGATCGGAAGACCGATTCTTATTGGAGTCCTAAACTGAACCTTCTTTTGGCCGGCTGGCGAATTCACAGAGGTGTCCTGCTCAAATATCCTGACCGGACTTTACCTTGATTTCCAGAGGCCGTCAATTACCCGCTGGGTGATTTCACCCTATATTTACAATCCTGAGACTTTCTCCTGGCTTTCCTATCTAATTGCTAGAAAGCGTCATAAGCAAAAAGGGAGCGAGCGGGCATTTCGGTTTTCCCCTTGCCCCTCTGATGGAAGATGTTTCTGGGGTGCTATCGCAATGGAAAAAGCTACGTTTGCTGCGGGATGTTTCTGGGGAGTCGAAGCCACTTTCCGGCAGTTGCCTGGCGTGACCTCGACCCGTGTGGGCTACATCGGCGGTCATACGGATAACCCAACCTATAAAGAAGTCTGTACCGACGCTACCGGACACGCCGAAGCCGTCGAAGTTGAGTTCGATCCTGCCAAGATTCCTTATACCGACCTTTTGACGGTCTTCTGGGAGAACCACGACCCGACCCAAGTCAACCGCCAAGGCCCGGACTGGGGCACCCAGTATCGCTCCGCTATTTTCTTCCACTCACCTGAACAGCAGGCGCAGGCATTGGCCTCGAAAGAATCGCTCGAAAAAGCGCACCGGTATTCGAAGCCTATCGCAACCCAAGTCGTTCCTGCCGTCACCTTTTATCCAGCGGAGGAGTATCACCAGCAATATTTGGAAAAGCGTGGTCTGGCCAGCTGCCACGTTAAGTATTAGCTTCGGTCTCAGGTTGTTGCGGCCGGAAGAAGAACAGCAGGATGAATCCGCTCAGATAGTAGGGAACGCTCGCCTGCAGCCCACCGCCCATGAACTTGAGGATCAGTCCAAACACGGCGAGAGCCTCGCATAGCGCGTAAGTTGCGATGAATCCCGTTCTCCACTGGTTCAGGCTTAGAGAATCCTCGGGCTGCGTTGCCAAGCTGGACTCTGCCCGAAAGACCAGAGTGCGCCGCACCACGAAAATGATCCCCACAGTTGCGACGCCCAGCGTGGCAAACAGATAACTCATTGCTGGATCCAGCGCTCGAGCCATCGGAGCCACCAGCTGTCCTACCGCAACGTACAGCACGATGCTGCCCAGCATCGCCCACTGCACCACACGCAACATACTCAGGGCCCGCGTCATAGACAAGATATTCTCGCGCGAAATTCGGGTCGAGTGTTACCCAAACATTTTACGGCGGAATCGTTAGTAACTACATATTTCCTTGACTCTTAATTTCGATGATGCTCTGCAGATTTTCCCGGCCGCATCCTCACAAAGATCTGAAACGAAACTGGCCGCTCGCCATAAGCCGCATTCAGTACCGTCGGTTTCGAATAGAACGTCACATCGGCGCCCAGGCCCAGTTGCCAGGCTCT
>DATGIY010000569.1:0-4072 GCA_035295475.1 Terriglobales bacterium | reverse complement strand
CCATCCACCCACAGCAGATTCCTTTCGCGCGCCAGCTCCGCCGTGTTCCGCTCATCTGTCAGCCGCACGTACCGCTCGAAGGCTTGCCGCGTCTCCGCCCGGAGTTGCGGCGCCGGAGCCTCTGCTGCATCCGCTGGCGCGACGTCGAAGGCGCCACACACCAGCACCATCGCGCAGCCAACCGCCAGGCCGCGCCTCCGCCTGTCCATGAAAGCCGCCACCCGCCGCCTCCCCCATCCAATCAAAATCCGCCCGCCAAATTCGATCGCCTTGATTTCACGTGGCCAGGCCCCCGTTCCACCCCGCGCGGCCAAAATGGTAAGGCAGGCAGCTCGCCATCCGCCGTTGCAGAACGGGCTCCCGCATCACTCGATTGTAAGGAGCTGGCTGGCAGGATAGGCGGGTTGGGTAGCTCGCACACGACCCCTTTCGGGGCCGCTGTCCCCGCGCGGCCCCCAACCCGTTGCTCGCAATTTACGGTTCACGCCGGTACGCCTCAATGGGTCGCCGGGGCCATTCCCGGAGTACGAGGGTTGTAGTACAACTGCGCTAAGAAACGCGGCCTGTGGTTGGGCCTTGCAATAAGAAATAACGGTATTGTTTTCAGTTATTTACAATAAGGTCTGGGTTCTGAAGAGCTCCCGAGCCTCTTGGCCGCGCTGCCTGCAAAGTACCACGTCGAACCTTCCCCGGGCCTCCCCATTCCGCCCGCTACGGCCCGTTTACGCCGCTCAAAGTCCCTCCCAAGTGCCCCGTGAGGGAGATCAACGCTACCCCGGCGGCCTCGATCAACCATCTGTATCTCGGCAGGGCTTCCGAGCCTCCTTGCCGGGCCAGCCGGTGCACCCACCACGCCGCCACGACCGCCGCGCTTGATGCCGCCGCCAGCACCAGATGCAGCAGCAGCGTCCCCTTCAGCCGCTGCCCCTCGAGCGCATACCGCCACGCCAGCAGCCCGCTTCCGAGCACCAGCGGTAGCGACGCCGCCGCCAACGAAAAATTCAGATACGCTCCCGTCGCCCAGGTGCTCTCTCTGCGCCCGCGCGAGAGCGCGTCAAACAGGGCTCCCGCCAGAAACAGCCCTATCGGAAAGTGGATCAGCACCACGTGCTGTGCGTGCTTCTCCTGCAAGATCGCCCGCAAGTCAAACGGATTCCACTCCGACATGGCTGCCTACTGGACCACGACTTTCCCGGTCATCTTCGGATGCAGCCCGCAAAAGTACGAATAGGTCCCGGCCTTCGCGAACGTAAACGAAAACGTCTCGTCCGTATCCAGTGCCTTGGATTTGAAGGTGCCGTCCGTGCTCACTACCGAGTGTGGAATGTCGTCCCGGTTTGTCCACCTCACTGTCGCGCCCACGGCCACGGTCAGCGCCTGCGGCCCGAACGCAAAATTGTCAATCTTCACTTCCGCTGTCGCCGCCTTCATCTGCGCGGTCCCCGCATGTTCCATAGCCATGTCCGCGGCCCCCTGCTTCATGGACGCGTTCTCGCGAGCCGTCGCGGCCGCCTGAATCGGCGCGTCCACCGGGCTTTTCCTGGCCGCGTGGTCGCGCACCTGTGCTTCCTGCGTCCTCGCGCATGCTGTTAGCGCGGCCGCTACCGCCACACCTCCAACTACTCTGAACACATGTGTCCTCATCGCCTTTCCTTTCTCTTTCTTATTGTTCTGCCGCTGAAGCGCTTCGCGAGCTTGTTAAGCCGAAACTTCCTTGCCTTTATTCCCCGACCACGCCCATCGCTCGTATGGGCTCATTCGACAGCGCTGGCCCCGGCTTCTTACCCGCAACTGGCCAGCAGTCCCTCAAGCTAGGTTCGAATCCACCACCGCCAGCGCGCCCTTTCCCCTTACAAAGTTCACATCCGTTATCCCCAGCACGCTGCGCAGTTGCTGCGCCGGCACCTTCATCGGACCGGGCGAAGGTGCCGTTCCCGGCGCGGGCTGCGGAAATGCCGTGGATGCCGCGGTGTGAAATGTCACGTTCCCTTCCACCTTCTGCATGGTCTGGTGAATGTGCCCGTTCAGCACCGTCACTGAACCGAACTTCTTTAAGTACCCAAGCGCCTGCGCTCCGTCCTCCGTGCCCCAACCCCACTCTGGATATACCGTCCATAGTGGCACGTGCGCGAACACCACAATCGGCGTGCTGTGCTTGAGGTGCCTCACGTTGTCTTCCAGCCACTCGAGCTGTTCCTGCCCCAGCGACCCCAGACCGCCTGCTTTCAGGTTCAGCACGTTCACCAAGCCGATGAATCGGACTCCCTTGTGATCGAAGCTGTACCACCCGTCCCCTTTCGCGTTCTTTCCGTACCGCTCCCGGAACGATTTCCCGTCATCATTCAGCACGTCGTGCTCGCCCGGCACGTAGAACACTTCCTTCGGCTTCGCCCCTTTCAGGATTTGTTCCACCGCGTCAAATTCTTCCGGCTTCGATAGATGGCTCACATCTCCTGTGTGCAGCAGAAACTCCGGTGCGTTTGGCAGCGCGTTGATCCGCTCCACCGCGATCTTGAGCGTTCCCGCCACGTCCGGATTCGCCGCCTTGTTAAACCCCATGTGGCTATCGCTGATCTGTGCGAAACTCAGCTCGCCTTTGATCTCTTCGGTGCTCAGCTCTGCTATCTTGCTCATACTGTACGAGTTCAGGACTCCACCCTTCATCACGCAGAAGGCGCCCGTCCCTGCCCACGCCATGCACTTCAGGAATCCTCGCCGGTCCACTCCATCATGATGATGATCGTGCAAAATCACATCTTCCTTCTTCCTCGACATTCCTCTCCTCCAGGTCCTCCAGATTTTTCCGACACCCGTAGTGCGGTGCGAAATTCTCCGCACTGCCCCGGCTACCGTCTCCGTTTTCCCTGGCGGTGAAGCGGCGCGAGCGAGAGAGTCCAGGGAGCCCGCGCCGCTTATGGGACGTGTTTCATCTGTGCAGACCGCGCTCCGCGCTTCGCTATTCCACCAAAACAATTTTCGGTTTGGCTCTGCTAATGATTCGCGGCGTGGAATAGATCACCGCTGCTTCGAGTCTTATCTGCAAAGCTCCGTGACTCGCCCCTGAGGGCATCCTTACCCCTTGACTCTGGACTATACTCCAGGGTGTATCTTTCCCCTTGCGGGTACTTCCCATGCACATTGGCGCCGTCGCGAAAAGACTTGGCCTCAGCGTTGACGCGATTCGCTTCTACGAACGGACCCGCCTCTTGCCTCTTCCGCGGCGAACCCCCGGCGGCTTCCGCAGCTACGACGAACGTCATCTCGAAACTCTGGCCTTCGTTCGGCGCGTCCAGGGCCTCGGTTTTACCCTGTCGGAGATTCGCGGCCTTCTCGAACTCAAGGACAGCCGCCTCCAGCCTTGCGCTCCTGTCCAGAACCGTCTGCGTGAAAAGCTTGCCGAAGTCCGCCGCAAACTCCGCAGCCTGCGCCGGTTGGAGCGTGAACTCCAGACTGCCCTGCGCAGTTGCAACAAGGAACTCCGCCGGGGCGATGCCCACTGCCCCATTCTCAGGAGACAGAAATGAAAGTCGAGGTCCTCTACGTCGCGCAATGCCCGTCTCATCCTGCTGCCGTTCAGCTCGTAAGAGATGAGCTTCTCGCCAGCGGCGTCACCGCGGAAATTGATGAGGTCCTCGTCACCGACAACGACATGGCCAGACGTTTGCGCTTTGCCGGCTCCCCGACCATCCGCGTCAACGGCCGGGACGTCGCCGGCGAACCTCCCGCGGGCCGCTTTGCCCTGAGCTGCCGTCTTTACCCCGGCTCTCCGCAAGCCGGCCTGCCTCCTGTCGAGTCGGTCCGACGCGCTATCCTCGAGGCCCGTGACGGAGGCTGCGCATGAGGCAAGGCACCGGCATTTCCGCATCGCTCGGGGCCATCCTGACCTCTCTTGCCACCCTGAGCTGCTGCCTTCCGATCGGATTCGCCGCTGCGCTCGGGGCGGGCGCCGCCAGTGCCTTCTTCACGACGTTGCGCCCGTGGCTGCTGGGATTGTCCGTCGCCTTGCTTGCTCTCGGTTTTTGGCAGCAGCATCGCGCCAAACAATGCTCGGTGCGCGGCAGATGGCTGAGCA
>DATGIY010000568.1:0-2481 GCA_035295475.1 Terriglobales bacterium | reverse complement strand
AGCGACGCCGCCAGGGCAACAGCGCGCTCGTACGCCTGGGCGGAAACCGCGCCCGGCGCGGGATTATCGAAGACAATCCGCAACTTGCGCTCATCTTCGCGGGTAAATTCGCGCACCAGAAGCGACGCTGCTTTGGCGCTCGCCTTCCAGTCCACGTGGCGCGCCGAATCCTCCGGCGCATAGTCGCGAATACGGTAGAGGTCATAGCCGCGGCCGCGCAGAAAGGCCTCAAATTCCCCCGTAATCAGCGGCAAGACCTCGAACAATTCGTCGGTCGCCTCCACCGACGGAAACACCACAACCTGCCGGGAGAGCGGAACCCGCCGGGTTTTGCGCAAAAAAGAAAAGGGAAATTGCGTCCGCAGCCCGAAGCTATCCTGCTGCACCAGCCCGCGCCGCTGAAAGCAGAGCTCCACATCGGCCATCTGCGACGAGCGCGCCGGCAAATAGGGAAAATAAACCGGGCCCGCCAGCAGGCTGGACTGGTCGGGCTCCTCTTCGCGCCGCAATATCCGGTCAGGAAGGTGAAACCATTGCTGCTGCTTAGGACGGTTGAGAGGGAAACCAAACGTGGCTGCCTGCCAGCGCCAGTGCTTGCCTGGCTTTCTCATTCTGGGCGGTACTACGCTCACCGAGAATGACGGCAGCAGCCGCTGCCGATTGTGCAACACCAGTCGCGCCAGCAGTGGGTGTCCGGCAAAGACATATTCCGGGACGTGCACGTCCAACTCTAGCCCGCGCAGAACCACGGCCGACGATAGCCCCGACACCAGCAGCGCCGCCAGCATGGAGGCGACCACGATCCACAGCAGGTTGTTGCCGGTATTCAGGCCTGCCAGGGCCAGCAGTAGTGTGAGACCGATGTAGATCAAACCGGTGCGCGTCACTTCATAGTCGAACGCGTCCCGCATCTGGACCACGGCCACTCGCCGTGCCAGGTAAGGAACCGTGGTCAGGCCTACCACTGC
Source organism: Terriglobales bacterium (assembly GCA_035295475.1). GTDB lineage: Bacteria > Acidobacteriota > Terriglobia > Terriglobales > Acidobacteriaceae > JAICWP01. The sequence goes on along the minus strand of DATGIY010000568.1, from coordinate 1,513 downwards.
CGCCAGGAGCAACGCGGCGCTGGCAAACACCGCGGTGGCCAGCACATTCCCCGATTCCCGCGCCACGGTGGAAGACAGGGCCGCGGCAAAAGCCAATCCCAGGCCGAGCAAGGAGAGCAGAAAACGTACCCACACTTCCGGCAGATTCAGGTGCAGCAGCGCGGCCAGGCTGCGCTCTTGCCGGCTTGACGAGGTTTTAACCATGGGTCTCGCGCCGAGAGTAGCACCCGCTCGTATTGCCATCAATGCGAAGTGCCGGGTCCGAACACTTTTCGCATCCAACTGGCGGCCCGTACTGACGCCTCGTCGGCTCTGCGGGCCACACCCGGGAATCGGCTGCGCAGCCGCTGCAACAGTTTGTGTGCCCAGACATATTCCGTGGATAAAATCACCAGCCCGATCAGGAGGAAGAGAATCCCTTGCAGGATGGGCAGGAACAGGCCGGCGATGCCGAGCAGAATAAAGGCCCAGCCCAGCAACAACACGGCTATGCGCTTCACACCGGCACGCATCGGACATCAAAGATCGTACAGGATCACTGCACCGGCGTCTGTGACTGCCTGGCCCGCCAGATCGCGGCGGCGATCAGGAAGGCCACGATGACGCCGATCAGGATATCCGCGTCCCCTACCCAGCGCACCAGGTCTTGCCAATGGCTCCCAAACAAATAGCCGACAGAAACCACGGCGGTTACCCAGGCAACCGCGCCTAGAAAGTTGAACAGCACAAATTTTTTCCAGTGCATTTGCAGCACCCCGGCCAACGGTCCCGTAATGATGCGCATGCCGAAAATGAATCGGGCAAAGAACACCGCCACCGCGCCGTGCCGCTCGAATACGCGTTCGCCTTGCGCGATGCGCGCCGGCGAGATGTGAAAAAAGCGCCGGTATTTGTGCAGCAGAGGGCGGCCGCCGTGACAGCCGATCAGATATCCGGTGTTGTCGCCCAGTGTCGCCGCGGCCACGCCGACCGCAATCAGGTAGATGAAATGTAAGTGGTGCTGAGAGAAAACCAGAAACCCCGCTAGCAACAATACCGTTTCTCCAGGGACGGGCACCCCTGCGTTCTCCAGCAACAGGACCACAGCCACGGTCCAGTAACCATGCCGGCTGAAATAGCCTTGCAGTAATGACAGGATATGAGCACTCATGCGCGAGGCCTCAACCTCGCAGTCCTAGGTTCAAGCTCATGTCAGAAACTCCAGGACCGCGCGGTTAAATTCCTCCGGCAACTCTTCGTAGGGCAAGTGCCCCGCTCCCTGCAGCACGATCAACTTGCAGTCGCGAAATTGCTGCTGCAACCGCGTCGCCGAAGCCACCGGGATCACGCGATCGCGGCTGCCCCAGATCAACAGCGTGGGTATGCCCGCGATTCGCGGCAGCGCGGCTGCCAAGTTCTGCATGTCCTCCCGCCACCCTCGCACAATGGTCAGCGGATATTCGAAAGCGCCGCGAATCGCCAAAGGTGCGGCGTAGCCGGCCAGGGTGCCGGGAGGAATCCGCCGCGGATCGCC
>DATGIY010000567.1:0-8408 GCA_035295475.1 Terriglobales bacterium | reverse complement strand
CTTGGCGGCAATCTTTTCCCGTATTCAGAAAATCAGATTGGCTGTCCTCAGCGCAGGAGATAAGCGCATGCAAGTGGAATGCGCGGGTCATCGCGTCTACTCGACCGGGAGCGGCGTCATGGTGGCTGTGCTGCTCTTGGGAGCAGTAATATCCCTGGCGGCTTCCCCTCCCCCTGGGGACAGCACTGAGCGGGAGTTGCGCGCAGCGCAGCAGATAGCGAAAGTACTGGCCAAAGCCGAGGCTGGGTCGAGCCACGATCAGTTCCTGATGGGCTATGCCTATTCCCGAGGAATCGGCGAACCGCAGGATTTGGCGCGGGCCCTTGCCTGGTATACGCGGGCGGCTAATGGAGCCGATCCGGGAGCGATGACCGAGCTAGGCCGGATGTACGTGCTGGGATTGGGCATCGCTCAGAATTATAAGCAGGCGTTAGGCTGGTTTCGCCGCGCGGCCGCGGAAGGCTATGCGCCCGCCCAGACCGACTTGGGACTGATGTATGCGCAAGGACTGGGGATAAAAGCCGACCCACAGGCAGCCTTGCTGTGGTGGCGGGAAGCTGCGGAGCAGGGCTACCCCCCGGCGCAATCCAACCTGGGAGTGGCTTACCTGAAGGGCAGCGGGATGGCACAGAGTTTTGCGCAAGCAACCCACTGGTTCCGCAAGGCCGCCGAATCCGGCCTGGCGACGGCCGAGTTCAACCTGGGCTCATGCTACGAACTGGGTCGGGGAGTACCCCAAGACGCGGCGATGGCGGCCAAGTGGTATCGGCGGGCATCGCAACAAGGGGATAGCGAAGCACAAAACAATCTGGGACTGCTGTATGAGAGCGGGCGGGGCGTGCCCCGAGACACTCTGGAGGCGCTGCGTTTATACCTGTTGGCGGCGCAAAACGGTAATTCCAAAGCTCTCATCAATCTGGCCAATGTGTTCCGCGATGGATTGGGCATCGGCCGAGATCCTGTCCAGGGCTACATGTGGCTGCAGGTAGCGGCATTGCGCGGCGAGAACGTGGAGGAAGCACTGCATGTACAGGCTGGAACATTGAGCGAAACGCAGGTCAGCCAAGCCCGCCAACAAGCTGCGAACTGGCTTGCACACCAGCATTTCAAGTCTGCGAAGAACATCTTTTAATAGAACTTCCAATCCTGCGAAAGCATTGCCGCTGCTTCCCGGGATCGTGACCGAAGAACGCGAAATCGGCCGCCATTTCAGCTCCACTGTAAGCGTTGATTCTTCATTGACTTGCCCTGTCCCGTCGCTTACCATTGGCCACTCCGTGATTGGCCAGACAGTATCCCACTATCACATCCTGCAAAAGCTCGGCGGCGGCGGAATGGGTGTGGTCTACAAAGCCAAGGACACGCGCCTCGATCGCTTTGTGGCGCTCAAGTTCCTGCCTCCGCAAGTCTCCAATGATCCGCAAGCGCTGGAGAGATTTCAGCGGGAGGCGCGTGCCGCTTCAGCTTTGAATCACCCGCATATCTGTACGGTTTACGACATAGGTAGCGAAGCCGGCGAGCATTTCATCGCCATGGAGTTACTGGAAGGGACGACCCTCAAGCACCGCATCGATGCGCGCCCCATCCCCACGGAGCGGATCATTGATTTGGCCATCCAGATTGCCGACGCGCTGGATGCCGCCCAAAGTCGAGGTATCGTTCACCGCGACATTAAGCCTGCCAACATCTTCGTCAGTGACCGCTGGCAGGCAAAGATCCTGGATTTCGGCTTGGCCAAGGTGTATTCACCCCGTGTACTGGCTCATTCTGCAAATGCCGGAGGTACTGCGCCAACTCTTGCCGACGACCACCTCACCAGCCCCGGAACTGCAATGGGCACAGTGGCCTATATGTCGCCGGAACAGGCACTCGGGGAAGAACTGGATGCACGCACCGACCTGTTCTCCTTTGGTGTAGTGCTGTATGAAATGGCAACCGGCAAGCTGCCCTTCCAGGGCGTCACGTCGGCAGCGCTCTTCGATTCAATTCTCCACCGGGCCCCCACCGCTCCTGTTTCTCTGAATCCCGGTCTACCAACCGAGTTGGAGCGCATTATCAACAAGTGCTTGGAAAAAGATCGGGACCTGCGCTACCAGACGGCCGCCGATCTCCGCAGCGACCTTCGGCGACTTCAGCGTGATGGCAGTTCCCCCGCGATGATGGCGACTGCACGCGTAGCCGTGCCGAGCGGCAGTCAGGCAACTGAGGCGTCCACTCCTGCACAGAAGTTCAATCGCACACTGCTTGCCGGAGCTGGGGCGACGGTTGCCCTAGTCGCGCTCCTGGTAGGAATTGTCATTGGTCGTCGGCTCTTTTCACAGCCAGCACCGCCGCCGCCGGTGTATCACCAGATCACCTTTCGTCGCGGAAGCATTCGGGCTGCCCGATTCGCCCCCGACGGCCAAACCATTCTCTATAGCGCAGCCTGGCAGGGTAACCCCAGCGACGTCTATACCGCCCGGCCGGAAGCCCCTGAGTCACGATCCATGGGATTGCCGCAGACACAGCTGCTCTCGGTTTCGTCCAACGGCGAAATGGCAGTACTGCTAAACGCGCACTCCATCGGGACCTGGGTGGTGACGGGCACGCTGGCACGCGCTCCCCTGATTGGTGGTGCACCCCGCGAAGTTCTGGACAACGTGCAATGGGCCGACTGGGCGCCCGACGGCAAAGATCTGGCAATCGTGCGGGATGTGAACGGACGCAACCGTCTGGAATATCCTGCCGGCAAGGTGCTCTACGAGTCGGGAGGTTGGATTGCCAATCCGCGCTTTTCGCCGCAGGGAGATTACATTGCCTTCGTTGACCATCCCATACAGGGTGACGATGGCGGTTCTGTCGCGGTAGTGGATCTAGCTGGCAAGCACAAAATATTGTCGCCCGATTGGTACACCGTCCAAGGACTGGCGTGGTCGCCGGACGGGCAAGAAGTGTGGTTCACCTCGAGCAAAGCGGGGATTGACCGCTCCCTCTCCGCCGTCTCCTTAGACGGCCACGAACGGCTGGTAACCCGCATGCCTGGTACGCTCATGCTGCTCGACATCTGGAAAAACGGCCGGATCTTGATGACGCGGGCCAGCTGGCGGCGTGAACTTATCGCCATCGCCGGAAATGGCAACAAGGAGAAAGACCTTTCCTGGTTCGACTACTCTTATCCCGGCGATCTTTCTGCCGACGGCAAGACGCTGCTCTTCGATGAAGAAGGCAGTGGCGGAGGCCTCGCATACTCCAAATCCGGCGGGCTCACTTATGCGGTTTACGTTCGTAAAACTGATGGATCACCCGCTGTGCTCCTCGGTGAAGGCGCCGCCGTCGCCATGTCGCCCGATGGCAAATGGGTAGTTGCACAATCACCCGGTTCTCCCGCGCAACTGCGACTTCTCCCTACCGGCGTAGGCGAATCCAAGGTGCTTACTCAAGACTCAATCAACCACGCGTGGGCGCGCTGGTTCCCTGATGGAAAACGTATTTTGTTCTCCGGCAATGAGCCTGGCCATGGTGTTCGACTGTACACGCTCGACATTGAATCGGGAAGATCGCAACCCGTATCGCCCGAAGGGGTCGTGGGTACCGCCTACGCCATTTCCCCAGATTCGAGATTCGTGGCTGCGATCGGCCCCGACCAGAAAGGCTATTTGTACCCGCTGGACGGGGGCACGGCAAAACCAATCCCCGGATTTGTACCCGGCGAGCAGCCCATCATTTTTAACGGCCGTGGAGGTCTGTACGTTTACCAGCCGGGCGAATTACCGGCGCGAGTATTTCTCCTCGACTTGCAGACTGGCCACCGCACGCTCTGGCGGCCGCTGATGCCATCTGACCCTGCGGGTGTGGTGACAATCGGTCCTATTCTCCTGACGTCGGATGCGAAGACCTGCGTGTACGGATATCACCGGACGCTCTCAGACCTCTATTTGGTGGACGGACTCAAATAGGGGCAATTTGCTGCAATGGTTCACCGCCGTCGTGCCCCTCTGAGTGGGATTGGATTGCGGTCAGCCGAACCGGAACTATCAGTGTGTTTTCGTGCTAGTTTATGCTGGCGACAGGCGGACGATTCGGTTCAACCGCCGGCTGCTCTCGGATATTCAGGAACAAAAAGGCAGGTCGCGGCTGGTCGGCGACGACACCGGCTTGCCGGCGTTCCGCTTGCCGGCGGTGCCGGACGGTGTGCGCCCGATCCTGGAGATCCTGCCCGTGCAGATGATTACACTAGCCCTGGCGGCTATCGCGGTCCGCGAGCCGGGTGTATTTGAGTTGGCCCGAAAAATCACCACCACGGAATAACAACAGAAATCCTCATGACACGGAATCGCTATCTGGTCGGCTTGGTCTTTTTGGTGTTCTTCGTGATGTCATTTCTCACGAACATTCTGGGGCCAATCGTGCCCGACATCATCAGCAGCTTCCGGGTAAGCCTGACCGCGGCGGCGGTGCTTCCCTTCTCTTTTTTTATTGCGTATGGCGTGATGTCCATTCCCGCTGGGTTCCTGGTGGAACGCTTCCGGGACAAGCCAGTGATGGTTGCGGCCTTTCTCGCCAGCACCGTGGGTTCGGCTTGCTTTGCCCTGTTCCCCACCTATGAAGTTGCCGTGGTATCGCTCTTTGTGATGGGAGCCGGAATGGCCACGCTGCAAGTGGTAATCAATCCTCTGTTGCGCGCGGCGGGAGGTGAGGAACACTTCGCTTTCAACTCGGCTTTCGCTCAGCTGGTCTTTGGATCCGCATCTTTCATCAGCCCGCGCGTTTACTCCTATCTGGTGCGCGACCTGGGAACCGGCGCCGGGAGTCGGGATTGGCTATTGCGTCAGCTGGCTCGAGTCACGCCTCCCAACCTGCCCTGGGTTTCCATCTATTGGGTTTTCGCCGTCTGCACCGTGCTGATGGTCGCCGTCACATGGCTGTCCCGCTTTCCCCAAGTGAAGCGGACAGAAGAGGAACAAGCCGGCACGCTCGATATGTACCGCAAGTTAATGCGCAATCCCATGGTGTGGCTGTTTTTCGGATGCGTCTTCGCCTACGTTGGCTCAGAACAAGGCACAGCCGACTGGATTTCCAAGTTTCTCTCCCAATATCACGGTTTCGATCCCCACACGACGGGCGCGGCCGCTGTCTCCTGGTTCTGGGGCCTGCTGACCGCGGGCTGTTTCATCGGCATGGGCCTGCTGAAAATCTTCGACAGTCGGCGTGTGCTCATCGGATTTTCCGTGGCGGCCATCATCTGCCTCAGCGTTGCCTTGTTCAGCCCCGCGCGCGTTTCCCTGGTCGCGTTTCCCATGATTGGACTGTTCGCCTCTATCATGTGGCCCGTCCTGGTGTCCCTGGGGCTGAACTCGGTCGCGGAATATCACGGCTCCTTCGCCGGCATTCTCTGCACCGGCATCATGGGCGGAGCGGTTGTGCCGCTCATCATCGGCAAGCTCGGCGACTTATTTGGCTTGCGGACGGGAATGGCGTTTCTCTATGTGACCTTTGGTTGCGTGCTCAGTGTAGGATTCTGGGCCAAACCCCTTATTAGCAACGCCACCATACGGGCCAAGAAGGCGGTGGCTGAGCCGGCGGGTTGAAGTTTCTGCCGTCGCTCGAGGCAAAACCCTATGCGCTGCTTGAGAATCGTCCTTGGCGCGGCTTGGCTGACGGCGGTGGCATGCTTCGTGCTGCTCGTTTCCGGCTTGTGCGCGGCGCAAACAAAATATCCGTCTCGGCTTGCGGCTTTGAATTCATAATCGCTGTAGCGATAGCTCTCCCGCGCCCAGCAAAATGTCTTGCCGCCGACCTGGCGGCCGCGGATCCACATGAAGGGCTTGTCGGCGGGAAATGTGTACGGATTCTCGTGGTCGTTTATGAAGAACTGGTGGCTGTACTCGTCACAGGCGTAGCAGAGGCGCTGCACGGGCTGTTGTTCGAGCACCCGATGCTGGTCGCCAAAACCCCGGAATTTCAGCTGATACGGCAGACATGCTCGGTAAAGTCGCGGGTCGGTACCCGCGGTCGTCCCGCCTCCTAAGCACACTCAAACCGCGCTCGGCGCCTTCCTTCGCCACCCAGCCGCCGCTGGCCCCCGAGCCGACAACTAGCACGTCATAAATTTGGCGTTGTGCAGGCATCGTAAGAGATAGCGGACAGTTTAGCGCAGGATGGGCTTACACTGCGGAAGGCAGTTGTGACCTACTCGTTGTTTCCCGCTGATTTCTTCTTCATCGCCAGTTGCTCCACCATCCGGTGTAGCGCCTGTTGCGTCTCCTCGCTCCACCACCAGCCCGTGATCTCGGCTAGCTCGTCCGTTGTATCTCGTGAGAACTGCCCCACCAAATCGGCACGGGCCTGCCGGCGAGTAATCTCCATTGCCGCCCGGGGAAGCGCGAGCAGTTCCTCGCACCATTGCAAAGCGCGCTCCACGACCCGATCGGCAGGTACGACCTCGTCCACCAGCCCGCATGCCGCGGCCTCGGTCGAGCTTAGGAGAAGGCCGTGCACGGCAAGTCGCTCGGCGTGCCGTGGGCCAACCAGACGCCGCAAGGCGGCGAGGATCACTGGCGGCAATGGGAGGCCTACCTGTACTTCGCTGAGCCCCATTCTCCAATCCCCCTCTGCCGCGATCCGGTGGTCACAAAAGAGCGCAAGTACGGTCCCGCCGGCCGGCGCGTGTCCGGTGATTGCCGCCGCGATAGGAATGGGTGAGGCGGCAATTGCGGCAAGCAGCGAATAGAACTCGCGCCAAAGGGCATCCATCGCCGCCCGGTCGAACTTCAGGAGCAACGGCACATCGAGGCCCGCCGAAAACATGCCGGGTGAGCCAGAGAGGACGAGAGCCCGTTTGCCCTCGCGCGGCGCGGCGTTAATCGCCTGCAAAAGAGCTGCGATCAACTCGGGGGAGAGGGCATTCACGGGCGGGCGAACAAGCCGTAGTTCCCGGACGGCTGCGTGCTCGAACGCGTGGATCATGTATCCAGTGGATGACGCATAACGGCTTTGCCTGGAATTTCTATTACGAACCGCAGTCAGGCCGATATGGTACATGCGACCATAACTGCCTGCAACTCAGGGCGGAGCCACTTCGAGCCCCATGCATTTGGACCTCGAATTGTGGCGCGCGTGTCAGAGCGAATTCAGGAAGGCAACAACGTCTGATTCCTCTTGAGGTGTTAGAGTCATTCCAAAACGCACTTCATAGAAGTGGACCACATCGAGCAAGGTTCGAGCTGAACCGTTGTGAAAATATGGCGCGCGTGCCGCTAGGGCTCGCAACACCGGCCCCTTGATTTTGCCGACATGATCGAAGGAGCCATCGATTAAGGCTTGGCCGAGATCGGTCGTAGTCTTGCAATTACTTGTTGGCTGGTTCGTCGTGGGGTCAAGCTTGCAAACCGTTACGAGCGGAAGATATTGAATGTCGAGGCCGCCTAGATTGCCCGAAGGGTTCGAAGGGTTGGGATCGCCGGTTCCGATATCCAGGGGCGTGGGGAAGGAGTGATCCCCGACGTTTGGCGTATCGTGGCACGTTCCGCATGTTCCTTGCAGCGAAGCAATGCCCCCCGAGACCAGGCCCCCCTGCGCGACATCGTCGTTGATTCCAGCCACGCCGGTAATATTGAACATTTTCGAGTTGAAGATGGCCTGGCCGCGAGCGATGGCGGCGCGACTTGCGGCTGGCGAGTTTGCCCAAGCGTCGAACGTGTGAAAGATCGTGGACGTGAACTGGCCATCCCCTGGCGTGACCAGCCCACCCGGCTGTTCCATCTGCGGTACGATCGGGTTGATGCTGGAATTGATGCTGATAAAGAAGGGCTGCGAGACCAGCGGCATCGGTCCTCCATCAGCCCCATCGGCCCAGAGCAGGCCCGCATGCCTGTCGAAAGCCTGGGCGCTCGAAAGGCCGAGCTCAAACCTGGCGATCTCCTCTTGCTCTTGTGGTGTAGGGTGGTTGCCGTTTCCCTGTGCATGGCCCTTCGTAGCATCCAGCGCCTGGTGCTCAAGGTCGCTGAAGAGCGCCGTCGCGTAATTCGAATAAACAATCTTCTGCGTGCCGGTCAAGGGGGTGGATTCGCGTCCGTCGTCCATGACCGCACTCAAAAAGCGAAGATTGCTGGCTGGCAGGGGGCGACGGTACATAGAGATCGTATCGTATTCATTGCAGCCATAGGGATTGGTGACGCTCATAACACGGTAGTCCGCATTTGCGGGAACAGCCATGTGGATGCGGAATACGCCGCGAGTGCGGAGCAGGCTGTAGGCGGATTCCCGGCCTTCCAGAGTGGAAACATCAATGTTGTGGTCGCAATTCGATCCGTCCACAGTGCGAAAGAGAGGGTCAGTTCCTTGGGTCGCAAGGAACCGCTGTTCAGCCGTATCGGCGGATAGACCCATGGCATCCGCAGGGATGTGACATGTACCGCAACTGCGCCCGT
>DATGIY010000566.1:0-2393 GCA_035295475.1 Terriglobales bacterium | reverse complement strand
TGGCGCTCTGCAAATCGCGATTCTCCTGCAGCAGGCTTTCCGCGCGGTCGGAATCGAGGACCCGCAGGACGGGCATCAGCTGAAAGAGAGTGTATTGATAAATCGAACTGAACGAGGCGGCGCCTTTTTCGGCACCCACGGTTATCTGCAGATCCGTATCCGATTGGCGAGCCTGCTTCAGAGCTTCATCCACGGCCTGCAGAACCAGTTCCGGCGGGAGGCCCCGCCAGGTGCGGCTGATAAAGCCGCTAAAATCATCCGGGCCTAACTGGTTTTTGTGCTCGTGCTGGCTGAAGCTGGCCAAAGCCTGGGCGAACAGGTTCTGCTTATCAGCCGCCATCTCGGGCGGCAACGCCTCCATGAGCCGGCTGCCGGCAAAATAGGGAAATTCCTCGTCGCCCAATTGATTAAGCAGGGCCACAGCGCGCGGAAACTGACGCTCGCGGGTGTAATGCCGGAGTAGCCCGTTGATGGCGACGCCCCGCGCCGATCCGGCCAGCTGCGGCACCAAGTTTTCGCAATAGGCAGGATCGAGGAGCACCAGGCGGTCGATGATTTCTCCCTGCAGCCAGGACTTAACTGGCTTTACCCCATCGCCCGTGTCGTCGATCATCTGGCTGGACTGGAAAGCGTCGCGCAGGGTGGCCAGAGACTTCGCGGGCACGAGCTTTTCATATCCGCGGGCAATTTCCATCAAGGCGAAGGTGCGCATGAGGGGCGAAAGGCCCTTGGCGGCGGCCACCTCGCCGTTGAGGATATCGAGGCCGGCTTGCTGCTGGGGAGTGAGTTTAAGTTTGGGAGGTGCCGGTCTTTTCGGTGCCTTCAGAGGTTGCTTAGGTGTTTGTGCGCTCAGGGAAGAGAGAAGAAACGGGAGCAGGATAAGCACGCAAATCCTGGCGAGAGCTTTGCCGCGCATGGCCACCCCCGGCGGGCGAGTTCTATTTTAAACACGGGAGAGCGATGGGACACGTCCTTTACACATAATTTCTCCTAAACCAGGTACGAGATGAGGCGTGCGCTCAGATAGGTCTTTCGTGCGCGCGAGATGCTTCGGCCCTGAAGGGGCCTCAGCATGACGCCTTGCTGCGGGGAGGTGGAGGCACCTGCGCCATGCCGAAAGCGCTCAGGCGAGCTGCGCTCGCCGGACAGCCGAGGGCGGCTGTCTCCACGCGGGCAGCTAGCGCTCTACCGCCATGGCCACGGCGTTGCCGCCGCCGAGGCAGAGAGCGGCAATGCCTTTGTGCACGTCGCGGCGGATCATCTCGTAGATCAGGGTGACCAGCACGCGGGCGCCGCTGGCGCCGATAGGATGGCCGATGGCTACCGCTCCGCCATTCACGTTGACCTTGTTGGGGTCGAGGCTGAGCTCGCGAAGGATGGCCACGGATTGCACGGAGAAGGCCTCGTTCAGTTCGTAGAGGTCCACTTCTTCGTTCTTCCAGCCGGTTTTCTTCCAGATCTGGCGGATGGCGTCCACGGGCGCCATCATCACCCACTTGGGATCGACGCCGCTGGTGGCCTGGGCCACGATGCGTACCATGGGCTTGGCGCCAAGTTCTTTGGCGCGATGAGCGCTGGTGACCACCACGGCGGCGGCGCCATCGTTCACGCCCGGGGCGTTACCGGCGGTCACGGTGCCGTCCTTTTTGAAGGCGGGCTTCAAGGCACGCAGAGCTTCGATGGTCGTATCCTCACGCGGCGATTCATCCTTGTCGAAAATCACCGGCGGCGCACCCTTCTTCTTGGCCGGAATCTCGACCGGCAGGATTTGCGATTTGAAGCGGCACTCTTTGATAGCCGCTACCGCCTTGCGATGAGAGTTGAGCGCGTACTCGTCCTGCTCTTCGCGGGTTACGTGATATTTTTCGGCGACGTTCTCGCCGGTGTTGCCCATATGGTAGTTGTTGTACACGTCCCATAGCCCATCGTTGACCATGGAGTCGATGATCTGGGCATTGCCCAGGCGATAGCCCTTGCGCGCCTGCGGCAGCAGGTAGGGAGCGTTGGTCATGGACTCCATGCCGCCGGCCACCACGATCCCGCTGTTGCCGGTCTGAATGGCTTGCGCTGCCAGCGCCACCGCTTTCAGGCCGGAGCCGCAAACCTTGTTCACGGTCATGGCGCCCACCTCGGGCGGCAGCCCGCCAAAGAGCGCCGCCTGGCGCGCGGGATTCTGCCCCAGGCCAGCGGAAACCACGTTGCCCATGATGCACTCGTCCAGTTGCTTGGGATCGAGATTGGCGCGCTTTACGGCTTCACGCACCACCAGCGCGCCCAGCTGCGTGGCGCTGAAATCAGAGAGCGAACCCTGGAATTTTCCGACCGGAGTGCGAACGCCGGAGATGATGACAACCTCTTCGAGTGCGGGCATACAGTGCTCCTGAGAACAGGCT
>DATGIY010000565.1:0-5093 GCA_035295475.1 Terriglobales bacterium | reverse complement strand
CGTACTACGCCAGCCTCGACGGCAACCGCAGCGACCTTGGCCTGGAGACACCCGTGCCCCAAGCGCTGCACGATGCCAATAACGGCCTGGGAGGATTCCTGTCGCTGATTTTCAACAGTACACCTTCTGATCAGCTGCGACTGGTAGCGTCGCTGCGTCGCGATCACTACCAGATTCCCAACACCTACGAGCAAGAAGCCCAGGGTACCGGCGATATCCAGGCGGAGCAGGACGATTTTGTCGATTTTTCCTGGGCCCACACCATGGGCGACCACGTTCTGCTCACCGCTTCGCCCTTTTACCACTTCAACCGTGCCCACTACCTGGGGGGACCGATGGACCTGCCGGTCAGCCCGGAAGATGATCGTGGCTCCAATTATGCCGGCGGCGTGGTTAGCCTGGCCGTGGTGGAGGGCAGGAACAATGCCCATTTTGGAATGCAGGGATTCGGCCAGCGTGACAATACCTTGTTCGGGATTCGAGACAATCTTGGCGACGCTTTCCTGCGCCAGCGCGCCCTGATGTGGGGGCAGCTGGAGAGCGCCTTTCTGGAAGACCAGTTCACCGCTACCAAGTGGCTGACTTTAAACGGAGGGCTGCGAATCTCGCATTTTTCCGGTGGGCTGAGCGAAACCGCGGCCGACCCGCGCCTCGGCGCCGCCATCCGACTGCCGCGCCTGGGCTGGATATTGCGCGGCTTCTACGGACGGTACTATCAGGCGCCGCCGCTTCTGACCGTCGGCGGCCCGCTGCTCGCTGTGGCCGCCACCCAGGGATTCGGCTTTCTGCCTGTGCGCGGCGAACACGATCAGACCAACGAGATCGGCCTCACCATCCCCGTCCGCGGCTGGAACCTGGATGTGGATCATTTTCATACCAGCGCTCGCAATTATTTCGATCACGACGTGCTGGGGAATTCCAACATCTTTTTCCCCGTCACGCTGGCCGCCGCTCGCATTTATGGCTGGGAAACCAGCATGCGTTCGCCGCAACTGGCGCGCGTGCTGCAGTGGCATCTTGCCTATTCTCACCAGTACGTCCAGGGTAGGGGCGCGGTGACCGGCGGTCTGACTGATTTTTCGCCTCCCGAAACCAGCTATTACTTTCTCGATCATGATCAGAGAAATACTTTGAGCACGGGATTCCAAGCCACGCTGCCCTGGCATAGCTGGGCCAATGCTGAAGTCGCGTACGGCTCCGGCTTTCTCAACGGCAACGGCCCGGCTCACTTATCTCCTCACACCACCTTTGACCTGAGCCTGGGAAAGTCATTTGGCGAAACTTGGTCGGTGCGACTCACTGCGCTGAACCTGGCCAACACCCGCTACTTGCTGGATAACAGCAACACCTTTGGCGGCACCCATTACAACTACCCTCGCCAGTTCGCTATATCATTGCGCTACAGATTTAAGTACTAATCTTTCAACAATTTACCGAGTTCGCCTAGCCGGGCCTGCCGGCGGAAACACTGCATTCGCCTCCGGGCACATTTGCGGCTACAATAGAAACGCTAAGCCGTAGTTAGTACAGGCGCTACCCACGGACGTGGGAGTGTACTGGAGGACAACGTGAGCATTACCCCGATTGGCGAACCTCGCCTTAAAGTCACCACTGCTTCCCTACACGACAAAAAACAACGTCACGAACCCATAACTTGCCTCACCGCTTATGACTACCCCAGCGCTCGCCTGGTGGACGAAGCGGGTATTGACGTCATCCTGGTCGGCGATTCCCTGGCCCAGGTGATGCTGGGCTACGACAGCACCCTGCCAGTCACCGTGGATGAAATGCTGCACCACACCCGTGCCGTTCGGCGCGCCGTCAAACGCGCTCTGCTCATCGCCGACATGCCTTACGGCTCTTACCATGTAGACGAAAAAGAGGCGCTGCACAATGCGGCTCGTCTGATAAAAGAGGGCGGCGCGGAGGCGGTCAAGATCGAGGGTGGCGAAAAACGCGCTGACCTGATCCACCGCGTAATCGACGCCGAAATTCCCGTTGCCGGTCACATCGGCCTGACGCCGCAATCCGTGAATGTGATGGGCGGCTACAAGGTGCAAGGTAAGACCTTGGCGGCCGTCGAACAACTGATGCGCGATGCGGTAGCCTTGGACGGTGCCGGCGTCTCTTGCTTGTACCTGGAAGGTATACCGCGCGAAGTGGCGGCCATGATCACAGCTGAGGTGGCGACACCCACCATCGGCATCGGCGCCGGGCCGGAATGTGATGGCCAGGTGCTGGTGTTCCACGACCTATTGGGCTTGACCTTTGGCCCGCCGGCTAAGTTCGTCCGTCGCTACGCTGACGTGGCGGCGGTCATCACGAATGCGGTACAAACCTACCGCGAAGACGTGGTCGCCGGGCGCTATCCCTCGGACGCCGAGTCCTATCACTTGCCGCGCGAGACCGAAGTGGCGTTGGAAACCATCGTCGAACGCAAGCGGGCGATGCGGAGATAGCTGGCTAGCTATACGGCTGACTTGCTAACTAGCTGCTTCGATGTTGGCTCGAGGCCAGGCAGCTAGACAGCCCGTCAGCCTTTCTCATGCGCCTCATTACCTCCATCGACGAGTTCCACGCGGCCTGCCGTGAGGTGCGGCGAGCCGGTCGGCGCCTCGGTCTGGTGCCCACCATGGGCGCACTGCATGCCGGGCATCTCTCACTTGTAAAGGCGGCGCGGGCCAGCTGCGATGTGGTTGCGGTCTCCATCTTCGTAAACCCTCTGCAGTTCGGTCCCAAAGAGGATTTCAGCCGTTATCCCCGCGATCTGGAGCGAGATCGAGCGCTGCTCAATCAGGAACGGGTCGACCTGGTGTTTGCGCCGACCGCGGACGAGATGTACGGTCGCGACACAAGCACGTACGTGGTTGTCGAAAGCTTGAGCGAACGCCTGTGCGGGCGCTCGCGCCCGGGACACTTTCGTGGCGTGACCACCGTGGTTTGCAAACTGTTCCACATTGCAGAGCCGGATGTCGCTTTCTTCGGGCAGAAGGACGCCGCCCAGGCGGCCATCATCCGCAAGATGGTGCGCGACCTGAATTTCGATATTCAGATCGTGGTGGCGCCCATCGTGCGTGAGCAGGACGGCCTGGCCATGAGTTCGCGTAACATGTATTTGGATCCGGAGCAGCGCCGGCAAGCAGCCGTGCTTTATCGCGCGCTGATGCGGCTGCAAACTCTGGCCGATCGCGGGGAACACCGCTCCGCCGAACTCATTCGCGCCGGTGAGGAAGTCATGCGTGAGGCACCAGGAGTCAGGCTGGAATATCTCGAGATCGTTAACCCCGATACCCTGGCGCCAGTGGCCGATGTGCGCGGAGGCGCGCTGGTCGCGGTGGCAGCAGTAGTCGGGACCACCCGCCTGATTGACAACCTTCTGCTGACCGGCAGCGGGCAGGCGCAAGGCCCGGATATGCGCGAGGGAGCGGAAACAGGCCGCTCATCCTGAGCAGCAGCCAATGCCCCGGCCCCCGGTGTATGATCCCCCTTTGGTGGGCCCCCGCGCAGCCCGCCAGGAGTGGAGGCCAGAGGAACCGCATGGTCCCGTTGACCAAGTCCGATCCCATAACCGAGCTATTGCAGCGTGCCAAAACCATCGCCGTGGTCGGTCTGTCCAGCAGCCCCTTGCGGCCCAGCCACGGAGTTGCCGCTTACATGCAAAGCCAGGGTTATCGCATCATCCCGGTGAACCCCCATATCAGCGAAGCCCTCGGCGAAGACGCTTATCCTTCCTTGCTGGATGTGCCCGAGCGCGTTGATCTGGTGAATATTTTTCGCCGCTCCGACCAGGTAGGAGAAATCGTCGATCAGGCGATTCAACTGAAAGTGCCCGCCATCTGGATGCAGGAGGAAGTCATTAACGAGAGTGCGGCGGAGAAGGCGCGCAATGCCGGGATTTTTGTCGTCATGGACCGCTGCATTCTGAAGGAACACCGCCAACGCGTGGCGGGAAGGTTCTGATCAGGCTCCCCGGATCCGCTCCTGACCGCCGGTCGGGCGAAAGCTCCACTTTCCGTTTTCATTTGGCCGATTGGGCCACTTCTGCCGGCACTCCACCCAGTTCGCGCACAATGTCGCCCACAAAGCCCTTCGCATCGCCAAACAACATTAGCGTTTTGTTCATGTAATAAAGCGGGTTATCGATGCCGGCAAATCCCGGGCTCATGCTGCGCTTGATAACCATCACGATGTGCGCCTTATCCACGTCGAGGATGGGCATGCCGTAAATGGGGCTGGAGGGATCGGTGCGGGCCGCCGGGTTGGTCACGTCATTGGCGCCGATGACCAGGGCCACGTCGGTCTGCGGAAATTCGCCATTGATCTCGTCCATGTCCGCCAGGTGGTCATACGGAATGTCAGCCTCGGCGAGCAGCACGTTCATGTGGCCGGGCATGCGTCCGGCTACGGGATGGATGGCGAAGCGTACATCCACGCCGCGTCGGGTAAGCGAATCATAAAGTTCGCGCACCTTATGTTGCGCCTGGGCGACCGCCATACCGTAGCCGGGAACAATCACCACCTTGTTCACCGACATGAGGATACCGGCAGCATCCTCAGCGCTGACGCTGCGCACCGGCTTGCGCTCCTCTTTCCCGCCCGCCGCGGCCTGTACCTGCCCGAAGGCTCCGAACATCACGTTGGTGAAGGAGCGGTTCATGGCCTTCGACATGATGACCGAGAGAATGAAGCCGGAGGAGCCATCCAGCGCGCCGGCGATGATCAGCAGCCGGCTATCCAGCACGAAGCCCATGGCCGCCGCCGACAAGCCGGCGTACGAATTGAGCAGTGAAATTACCGTGGGCATGTCGGCGCCGCCGATGGGAATGATCATGAACACGCCGAACACCAGGGGAATTCCGACCATAGCGGGGAACAACTGCTTGGCGCCCGGGTGCAGGATCAGGTACACCCCGATAATGACGGCCACGGCCAGCAGCGTGAGGTTGACGATGTTCTGCCCGCGGTAAGTGATGGGCCGCTGCGGCAAAACTTCCTGCAGCTTGCCCGCGGCCATCAGGCTGCCGGTGAAGGTGAGAGAGCCGAGAATCACTTCGCAGCACAGTACCGCCATCATGAAATGGGGTACGTTCGGT
>DATGIY010000564.1:0-2913 GCA_035295475.1 Terriglobales bacterium | reverse complement strand
CCTTCTGCGACACGCCCGGCTTGAGCCGCGCTTCCGCTCCGAAGAACCTGTTGTCCCGCTCTTCCAACATCTTCACGCGATTGGCTGCAGCCAACCGGGGGGCCATGGTGAGCGGGGTGTAGAACGCGGGCCGTATCATCTGCACGACACCCGTAAAGCTCGGCGGCATGACGCCGACGATGGTGAAGTCGACGCCGTTCAGGCGCACGCGTCGGCCGATTACCGACGGATCGCGGTTGAACGAGGTCGCCCAGAAATCATGGCTGAGCCATACGATCGCGTCGCGGCCCGTCACTTGTCCTTCGGTCGGTAAAAAGGCTCGGCCCAGCGCCGGCTGGATACCCAGCAGGCTGAAGAAATTGTCGCTGACGATCATGCCCATCCGCATTTGAGGCAGGGAATTGGGCGCGGTGCTCAATCCGACTGTAGTTAGCTGAAAGGCGGCGAGGCCGGCCAGGGTGTGGCTTTGTTCCCGAATATCCCGATAGTCTGGATACGAGACGCCGTCCATGGGCGCCGAAGGCGTCTCCGTGGTGAGCGCTAATACACGGCTTGGCTCCGAGACCTGCAGCGGGCGCAGCAGGATGGCATCGGTGAGGCTGAAGATGGCGCTATTGGCGCCAATGCCGAGGGCGAGCGAAACCGAAGCGATGGCGGTGAAGACCGGGTTCTTTCCCAACAGGCGACAGGCCTGGCGGATCTCTTTCAGCAGCATTTGCTGGAGATACGCCGGTTAACGTGGGTTCGTTCCGTGAAACTCGCGCGGCTATTGATTCTCGGGAACGTTGAGCAGGTGCTGAACAGCCTTGACGATCTCGGGGCCCATGGGTCCGGCCGCGACGATCTTGTGAGAGGCGTCCAGAACCAATGTTTTGCCGGCTCGCGGATCGATATGATACTTGGCAGCCAGGCCGCTTTGATCGGGAACCTGGGCGAACGGCAGTGTGACATCGTCCAGCGCTTGCCAAACGTGGTCCGCCCGCGGGTCAGTGCTTACGCCCACTGCCGCCAGTCCTTTGGAATGGAACTGGTTGTAGAGCGGCATGACCGATTCCAATTGCGAGATTGTGCCTTTATTCCCGGGCGACCAGAAGCTTACGACGGTAACCTGGCCCTTGAGTCCGGAAAGGCTGATCGGTTTTCCGTTGGCATCCTTGGCCGAGAAATCCTCAAATTGGGTGGAAACTAACGGATCGGTAGGCTTAGCCGCTGGTTCGCCCGGTTTCTCGGATGGCTTCCGGGCTGCCTCGCGGGCCAGCCTGGCGTCCAATTCGGCTGCTGCCTGGGAGGCTCTCTCGCGTCCGTGCACAAACTGGGCTACCGCGGGCAGCGATTCCCCCAACACGTAACCAGCGAGGTTCTCGTCACCGCGCGTCACCATGACCTTGTAGCAGGTCTGGCTCTCGCCTGCGAGGGCCATCTCGACTCGAACACGATCCTTCGATGTGATGGATGCAATCTGCTGATCGTCATCGAAACAGCCGGATCGCAGCGGCTCGCCCGCAACCGGAGCTGCGGGAGCCGCTTGCATCAAGGCGAGTACGAGCAAGAGGTGCATGTCAGTGGCTCAAGCGAAGCACTGCGCTGGCAAGCTGCGCGAACAGAGAGGTGAGCTGATTTCTGTCGGCGGTAACGAAGTATCTACCGGTTTCCTGCGAGGTCTGGTAAGCCGGATTCGTATAGGATGTGTAACTCACTGGATCGTAGGGCAAGGCCGGAATGCTTGGATAATTCGCCACGATGGGCAGGAACTCGCGATCCACGGCGTCCGTGCCATTGCCGGTGAGATAGATGCAATGAATCACAGGATGGAAGGTTGTGTCGCTCCGGATTCGATAGGCTTCTGCCATGGTCGCGTTCATGGACGCGGCAACGATCGTGTTGGGTTGGTCCGGACGGAACTTGGTTGCATATGCGGATCCCGCTGGGAAGAAGTTCGAGCCTGACCCGATGGCCACATAGGCGGCATTAGTCCAAAGATCTCCGGTGTTTTTGCAATTGGGAATCACATGGGGATCGGGGGCGCAAAGGGGGTTGACCTGGAAAATCCAGTTGTCGCGCGTCACCATGCCCGCCGCAACAGTGGGCCCTGTTCCGGTCGCTGCTACGCCGTGTGTGCTGTTTCCGTACATGTCCGTGTCCGGAATATAGGCGATGAATTGACGGATGTTGGTCCCCGCCAGCGCGCTGGTGTAGTTGCAGCTGGCCGGTATACTCACAGTGTCGCCGTCCATTGGCTTCGCCAAACCGTATGTGGGGGCTCCGTAGGAGTTCACGTCACCCCATTGCGCCAGTGTTCCCTTGAATACCGCGGTGGCGCTTGTGCAAACGGCGGGCATGTTCACGCAAATGGCATTGCTGTGCATGCCATTGGCGTCCGTGCCCCCCACATTGTTGTTGCAGCTGTTCGCGATTCCGTAAGTGGACCCGCTCTGGGCCGGTGGAGCCGGGCCGGCCGGTTGAGTTCCGTCCGGCGAATTGAGCGATGGACCCCAACGATTGTCAACGGCTGCGCGTGCCAGGAATGTACCTGAGACACCGTTCGGCGATCCGTCCGTGAACAGCACAATGCTATTCAGGGCCAGAGGCAAGTTGGTGTTCTTGATCTGTTGATAGGCCAACTCAAGGGCCGATACAGTATTGGTGTTGCTGCCGCACGTGATGGCTGCGATGTCGGATCCGACCTGGGAGTGGTTGGTGGTGGGAGCATCCACCAAATGCGCGGTGATATCGAATTTGACGAGCCCGATCTGATCGTAGGGGCTGAACAAAGTCACGAAATTGCCAGCCGCCTGTACCATGGCCTGGCAGGCAGTGAGGCCCGTGACGGGGTCAGCAGCAGTGTTCATGGAGCTGGATTGATCCAGCACCAGCATCAGGACCACACCACGACGAGTAGCCGTGCCGCCGGCG
>DATGIY010000563.1:0-2020 GCA_035295475.1 Terriglobales bacterium | reverse complement strand
GATGACTTCGTCCATGCGGGAGCCGGTATCGACGAGGGCGGTGGCGATGATGGTGAGCGAGCCGCCTTCTTCAATGTTGCGGGCCGCGCCGAAGAAGCGCTTGGGGCGCTGCAGGGCGTTGGAGTCGACGCCGCCGGAGAGAACCTTCCCCGAGGGAGGAACGATGGTGTTGTAGGCGCGGGCGAGACGGGTGATGGAGTCGAGCAGAATCACGACGTCGCGCTTGTGCTCGACCAGGCGCTTGGCCTTTTCGATGACCATTTCGGCCACCTGCACGTGGCGGGCGGCGGGCTCGTCGAAGGTGGAGGAGATGACCTCGCCCTTCACCGAGCGCTGCATGTCGGTCACTTCTTCCGGGCGTTCGTCAATCAGCAGCACCATCAGCACCACTTCCGGATGGTTGGTGGTGATGGAGTTGGCCACCTGCTGCAGCAGCATGGTCTTGCCGGCGCGCGGCGGCGAAACGATCAGGCCGCGCTGCCCTTTGCCCAAGGGCGTCAGCAGGTCCATTACCCGCGCGCTCACGTTCTCCCGCGTGGTCTCCAGCTTCAGGCGCACCTGGGGATACAGCGGCGTCAGGTTGTCGAACAGGATCTTGTTGCGCGCCTCTTCCGGCGATTCGAAGTTCACCGCCTCGATCTTCACCAGGGCAAAGTACTTCTCGCCCTCGTGCGGCGGACGCACCTGCCCGCTGATGGTGTCGCCGGTCTTCAGGTCGAATTTGCGGATCTGCGAGGGCGATACATAAATGTCGTCCGGCCCCGGCAGGTAGTTGTAGTCGGGCGAGCGCAGGAAGCCGTAGCCGTCGGGCAGAATTTCCAGCACGCCTTCGGCAAAGATGTGGCCTTCCTTTTCACTTTGCGCCTGCAAAATCTTGAAAATCAGGTCCTGCTTGCGCAGGCCGCTGGCCCCGGGCAGGTCCAGCGAGCGAGCTATGCGGGTTAGCTCGGTTATGTTCTTTTCTTTTAGTTCAGCGATGGTCATATTCACCTACGTGGGAATTTTCAAAAGGGGGGTATTTCGGGAGGCTAAAACGCCGCTCGGGAGCGAGCAGCGGGTGAGTTTACGCAGCTACCCGCCGCCGCACCTCGGCAACGCCTTGGGGCTCGGTTACGGCCTCCTGCCGCTCCGAGCTTGCAATCCGATGCAGGACCTCGTTTGTCGTTTCCTGGATTCGGGTATTAGGCTTATGGAACTTGCGCGTTGCCTTGGAAGCAAGCTGGCAAAGCATATAACGATTCTTCATGGAATGTACAGCGTCAAATACCAGATCAGAGCGCATTTCCTTGTTTCCCTTTCCTTTTTATGAAGTTAGCTCCCAACTGTGCGGCAGCATCCGAACCGCAGCTTCCTACCGGGACCCCTCCGGTGACTGAAATCTAAAACACTGAAAATGCTGGGATGACGACCTCAGACGACCTAATAGATGCGTTCCGCGGCTGCCAAGTTGCTCTT
Source organism: Terriglobales bacterium (assembly GCA_035295475.1). Classification (GTDB taxonomy): domain Bacteria; phylum Acidobacteriota; class Terriglobia; order Terriglobales; family Acidobacteriaceae; genus JAICWP01. The sequence goes on along the minus strand of DATGIY010000563.1, from coordinate 565 downwards.
TTTTCTAGCGATAAGTTTTTTATAACCCGGTTCCGGCCCAGGCGCTATTAACCGCCAAGATGCACCTGGCTTTTACCGGATGCATCCTCATTGCAGGCGATAAGCCGTCTCGAAAAATGGCTCAGCCCACCCTATACACGCTCAGAATCCCAGGGTCAAGCGACATGTTGAGACGCGCGTGAATTAGGGTGCAAAACGGGTCCCGGAATGGCCTATGCCCAAAAAGTCCGGTCCAGGGTCCGGTACTGGATGGCTTCCGCAATGTGCTTGGGCTCAATCACTTGGGCCGCTTCCAGATCGGCAACGGTTCGCGCCACCTTCAATATCCGATCATGCGCCCGCGCCGTTAACCCCTGCTGCGTCATCGCCCGCTCCAGCAGCCGTTCACAGTCGGGATTGAGCTCGCAGTGCTTGCGGATTTGGCGCGGAGCCATCTGGGCGTTGCAGTAGATCCGCTCTCCAGGGCCGGAAAAGCGCTGTAACTGCCTTTGCCGAGCCCGGATTACACGTTCCCGAATCTCCGCCGAACCCTCCGGGACGGAGGCGGCGCGCAACTCCTTATAGT
>DATGIY010000562.1:0-2217 GCA_035295475.1 Terriglobales bacterium | reverse complement strand
CTATTTCGCACGATTTGCCAGATTCGTGGAGGCGCGTCTCGTGATAACAATGTCTCGATTGAGGCGGCGCGGGCCCGCAATCATCATCTAACTTTTCAAGGTGAGCATGGCACTGGGAACGCATCAGAACACGGTCACGGCGCCGAGCGCAGGCGCGGAACGCAGCTATCGCGGGCCGCTCGCGATGGTCACCACCTTGTTCTTCATGTGGGGATTTCTCACCTGCCTGAACGACATTTTGATTCCGCACTTGAAATCGATCTTCGACCTCAATTACGCAGAAGTGATTCTGGTGCAGTTCTGCTTCTTCTCGGCGTATGCGGTGTTTTCCATTCCTTCCGGCAAGATCATCGAGCGGATCGGCTATCACAAGATGATGGTGGCGGGATTGTTGACCATGGGATTGGGCGCATTGCTGTTTGTGCCCGCAGCCGCCGTGCCGTCGTTTGCACTGTTTCTTACTGCTCTCATCGTGCTTGCCGCAGGGATCACGGCGCTACAGGTGGCGGCGAACCCTTATGTGGCGGTGCTGGGCCCGGCGCGCACGGCCTCGAGCCGCCTGAACCTCACCCAGGCCTTCAACTCGCTGGGGACGACAGTCGCACCCTACTTTGGCGGCATGCTCATCCTGGGCGCGGCGGCCGCGCCCAAGAGCGGGCCGGAACTGCTCACCATGTCACCGGCGGCGCTGCATGCGTACCGGACACAGGAGGCATCTTCGGTCAAGCTGCCATATCTGGGCATCGCGCTGGCGCTGATCCTATTAGGCGTGGTGATCGCGAAATTCAACCTGCCGCACATTCCGGAAGCCGAGGGCGGGCACGCGGTCGCCCACGACAGCCTGTGGGCGCACCCCAATCTGGTGCTCGGCGCCATTGCAATTTTCACCTACGTCGGTGCGGAGGTGGCGATCGGCAGCTTCCTGGTCAATTACATGAACCTGCCGGACATTGGTAATCTGCGCCCTGAGGTCGCCGCAAAGTACCTGACGTTTTATTGGGGCGGCGCTATGATCGGCCGCTTCATCGGATCGGCGGTGCTGCAGAAGATTTCCACCCGGGTCGTGCTTGGCTGTAATGCGGTGGTTGCCGCGGTGCTGCTATGTCTGTCGATGGCCAGCTTCGGGCATCTCGCTATGTGGGCCCTATTGCTCGTCGGCCTCTTCAATTCCATCATGTTCCCCAGCATTTTCACGCTGGGTATCGAGGGACTTGGGCCATTGACCGGTGAAGCATCGGGACTGCTGGTGATGGCAATTGTGGGTGGCGCCATTATTCCTGAGCTGCAGGGGCTGTTGGCGGATCGAATCGGCCTGCACCACGCATTCGTTCTGCCGGTCGTGTGCTACCTGTACATTCTCTTCTTTGCCGCGAAGGGTCAGCCGCGAGCTTCAGCAACCGAGGCACGCATATGACGCGCATCAAAAAATTACGGAGAAGCCGTTGCCAGCTTCTCCGTGATCGCTGCTAGCTTTTCTTACAGTGCTCAGGCGACCCTGTCTTTGTCTCGTGCCGTCCCGCAGCTGCGGCAGCTGGCGGTGACGTCGACGCGATTGCGGCGCAGGTGATCCTCGAAGGCCGCCCAGCGCGCGTGACGCACGCCCTCGGAGACATAGAGGTTATCGGGGTTCGTCAGGTGATCGCGCTGTGCCTGCACCGGATTTCCGGCCGCGCGCTGCTCCGCTTCTTCTTGCGCCAAGGTTGGTTTCTCTTCCGGAGCGAAGGTGCCCGGCAAGCGCGAGTCTTCCGCGCGGGCAGCCAGTCCTGAAGGCCGCATGCGCAGCTTGGCGGGATCTTCGCTGGCCGGAGGAAATTTCCCCGCGAGACGATCCGGCTCGTAGGCGCGATCGGCGACGCCCGAACCAGAGCCCGCCGGCAATTCGCTGGGTTCCGGCGTAATCGTGTGCGTGCTGCCTTCCTTCTGGAGCAGCGGCCCGTGTTCCCAAGCTTCGCGATAGTGGCTGTCGTAGTCGTTCCAGGCGGCTTCCGTCCGGACGGCGTCTTCGTCGTACTTGGGCAGGCGCTCAATCTGCTGTTTGGTGGCGTTGATAGCGAAGTCGTCCTGGTTCTTCGCGTCGGGATGAATGCGATCGGCGGGCACCAGAAACTTCTTGCTGCTGAGCCAGCCGCCGGTGTCCACCACGGCGTATTGGATAGCGCCGGTTGCGTGATCGAAGATCACATCATCGATCTTGCCCAGCTTGTCGTGGTCTGGGCC
>DATGIY010000561.1:0-5168 GCA_035295475.1 Terriglobales bacterium | reverse complement strand
TGGTAGTCAGCAGCGACCGAATTTCCGCGGGCGCGCTGCTGGGTTGGATTCGGCGGCAAATGATTATTACGCGCATCTATGCGCCGCGGCTGTGGGCGCTTTCCTTCGCGGCCACGCTGATGTACTGCCTGGCCATGGTGGTGTGCGTGGTGGAAATGGCTCGAGGACGCGCGATAGCTGGAGCCGTGCTTGTTTTTTTGCTCACCGCCGGCATGCTCAAGGGAACGGTGCGGGCCCGGCTTGCGGCCATGGCACTGCCGGAGTTTCGCTCCTGGTTCGAACTTCACGGCTGGACCTATACCTGGCTGGTGCCGCTGGGCACCTGGATGTGGCTCTATGGACATCTCGTCTCCGCGTACAGCAACGTGATCGAGTGGCGAGGTTACCGCTACCGCCTTTCTCGCGACGGCGTTTTCAAGATTTGCCAGTCTGCAGCGCCAACCCCGGAAAAATCAGGTGTCCGCTCGGACGAGGGGCGCGCGGTATGCCTGCCCCCTGACCATCGGTAACTTTCGTCCTTGCCCCAGATGGCAATAATCGTAAAGACCATTTCTGGCCGACTGGGGAGAAGTGTTGCATGGCAGATCGGTCGACAAGTCAGGATAGGCGGCGCTGGCGCAGGCACTGGCTGCGAGCGCCTGTGCGCATCGTCAGCCAAGAACACCCCATTGACGGGTTCGGCCTGCGCGTAAGCGAGGGCGGCATTTTTCTATTTGCCGTGGCCGATATAGCCCCGGGCGCGCTGGTAGAGGTGGAATTCACCAAGCCGCACTCGGGCGAGCGCAGCCGCCGCTGGGGAGTGGTGCGCAATCGCGTGGTGTACTTGTACGGGCTGGAATTTGTGAGAGATGAGCAGCCGGAGTGGGTCGAGTGTTCCGCGGAAGCGGCGAGAACATAATTCAGGCGGTTCGCTACTTTCACTTTGGCTCGGGTACGGCGGGCTGGGGGTACGCCTTCTGCAGCGCGCCCTGGTATTCGGCAAACAGCGACTTGATGCGGCTGAATTCGGTATTCACGGCTTGCCGCAGTTCGGGATGAGTGGCGTAATCGTAGAGCACCGCCGCCATGGTTTCGGCATCGACCAGGAAGCCGTGGTGACCGACGTCGGTGAGCGCATCCGCTTCCATGCCATAGGTATGATTCGGCCAATTGGATGACTTGGCTTCCACGCCCAGGCCCGGGATCTGGCTGGAGACACTTCCGGTTTCGTCATAGCCCATAGGCTTACCGGGATCGGGATCGATTCCGGTAGCGCCAAACTGTTTCATATACGCAAACGATAATTCTTCCAGGGTGGCGAGCGAGATACCGTCACGATCGTGGCCATAATGGTCGATCTTGACCTTGGTGCCGGTGGCCAGCGCCGCGGCACGCGCCGCGTCGTTGACCCAATTGGTGACCTGCGCCAGATACACGGAATCGGGATAGCGGATATAGAAGTCGGCCGCCGCTTTGTCCGGCACCACGTTGGGCGCCGCGCCACCTTCGGTGATGACGCCCTGGATACGAGTTTCCGGGCGCATGTTGCTGCGCACCGCGTCAATATTGTTGAACAGCTTAATCACCGCTTCGAGCGCGTTGCGCCCGTTCCAGGAACTGAGTTCGTGGGCGGGCGCTCCATAGAACGTGTACTTCACGCCGTCGATATTCATGCAGCAGGTGCCGAAACCGGCAGCGGAGCGCCGGGTGGCATTCATGGAGTGGCTACGCACGATGATGTCAGCGCCTTTAAACACACCCGCATCGAACATCACCGTCTTGGCTTCCGGGGGCATCATCTCCTCGCCCGGGGTTCCGTAAACCGTGACCGTGCCGGAGGTGTGGGTGCGGGTAAGAAATTCGGAGATGGCGATAGCCGTAGCGAGGCCCACAGGTCCCTGGGCGCTGTGCTGGTCGCCATGAAACGCGCCTTTGGTGCCGCGCAAAGCGTCGTATTCGACGATTACTCCCAGGTTGGGCCCGGGGGTGCCACGGCGGTATTTGGCTATAAACGCGGTAGGCAGACCGGCCACGTTCTGAGTGACGTCAAAATCATGCGCCTGGAGGTAGGCGGTAAGCTTGGCCACGGCCTGCGTTTCCTGGAATCCGATCTCCGGGTGCTGGGTAATCCAGTCGCTCAGCGGCATAAGCTCGGTGTCCATGAGCTGCTTGACCCGGGCGGTGACCTGATCGCGCGCTTTGTCCGGCGCCGTCAGCCTGGCCACCATTTGGGGCACATTCAGCGATTGGTCCAGTTCATGGATTTGCTTGACCACATCACGGCCCGCCTGGCGTTCGGTTTCGGTCTCCTGGGCCGCGAGCATGCCTGCCAGCACCAGCACGGCCGCGCAGCTTGCCATCAGTTTCCGCATCCTGTCCTCCGGGAAAGCCGGCAATTGTACTACTTGCGGGAGGAACAGCTGGTATTTTAGGCAGTCGGAAGTTGTTGGAGTGGGAGGTGCGGTCCACGGATTCGTGAGCGGCGGTTCAGGCCGCAGCGACCCAGGAGTCGCTATTCCGCTTTCGGCGATGGTTCTTCACCGGCCTGATCCGCGGCTGCATCCGCTTCCGGGAAGAAGCTGTAGCCGGAAATGGCAGCGGCAATGGCCGGATCCTGGTGCGAATGCTTAAAGGTGGCGCCGCGCACCGCGCGCACGATGTAGCCCTGGCAAAGCACGCGGCTGTTCTGTTGTCCGGTGATCTCTTCCGGCATCTCGAAGATCAGCTCCACGTCGGTGTCATGGGCCAGCACGTCGCTGGCGCGGAAGAGCACGCCCGACTGGCTGATATTTTCCACCGTCCCGCTGTGCCACTTTTCGGTGCCCATCTGCCGGTATTGCAAGGGCAAAGTGACGCGCAGACGGCGCGCCCGCGGTACCCAGTTAGAGCGCCTCCGCGAGCGATGACCGGCAGGAGCAGGAGCCTGCCCGGCCGCCGCTGGCTCGATGCGTCCGGTACGGGTCATCGAATTCCAGTCGTACATATATTCCGCGCCGCAGAGAACGCAAACCTGGTAGTAGCGGCCGTCGGGCCTGCGTCGCGGCCAGGCAAACTGGTGCGAGCACAGGCGGCTGGTAATGGCATCGAGTAATTTGGCGCCCATGAGGGGTGTCCTGAACAGCCGAATTCCTGAGGCAAACGTCCATCGGCTGTCAAACAAGCATGGTAGAGTTAGCGGGCTGTGGGCGATAGATGACTAGAGTAACTTGCCGGGTTCACAAGGCTGATCATTCCCGAATTGAACGAAGAACCAATTCGTGCAACCTGGAAGTGCTCTGTTTTGAAATGTGAAACGCCGCTGGGGCACAATCGGCAGATTACTTTGGTGATATTTACAGTGAGCCTGGACTCACCTTACCATCGCTCTCGTAGTTTGGCAGTTCTGGGGGAGGGCTGCCGTGGCGCCCTGAGCTGAAAGGCTCAGGGCGCTTTTTATTTGGGGCTCACCGCCAAGGCTCTGAGGCAGTACAAAGCAAAAGCGGCACGCCCGGCGTGCCGCCTTCATCAAAAGCCCAGAGCTAGCGCCTAAACACTGGGTTTTACGTCAGCTAACTGCTTATCCAGCGCCTTCTCGATCTTTTCCTTGGGCACATAGCCCACAATCTGTTCCTGCACCTGTCCGCCCTTGAACACCAGCAAAGTGGGAATGCCGCGGATGCCATAACGCTGAGGGGTAGCGGGATTGCGGTCCACGTCCATCTTGCCGATCTTCACCCGGCCCCCGTACTGCACCGCGACCTCATCGACGACCGGCGCCAGGGCACGGCAGGGGCCGCACCAGGCTGCCCAGAAATCCACCAGCACCGGCTGATCCGCCTTGAGCACGGCCTGGTCAAAATTAGAATCGGTTACTTCGAAAATTGCCTCGGATGCCATCTTATCTCCCGTACGTGGCCGCGCTCCCGGCGCGGGCACCGGTTTATCGTAGCACTTGAATTAGATGCCGCACAGCCCGTTCGGTCGCAAACGGGGGCAGCAAGGCCGAGATGGGCGGAATAGCTGACTGGCTCGGGCGGCGATGATTCTCCCGCGAGGCATCCTGCAGAGAATCAGCCATGGCAGCTAGTTAGCTAGCCAGCCAGTCGGCTAATACTTGCGCAGTACGCCGATAACCCGGCCCTGGATCTGGACGGCGGCGGCAGGGACCAGGATAGGCTTCATGCTGGCATTGGAGGGCTGCAGGCGAATGGTGTCGCCTTCCTTATAGAAACGCTTCAGGGTGGTATCACTGCCATCCACCAGGGCGACCACAATATCGCCATTGCGGGCGACTTTTGTCTTCTCGACCAGAACATAGTCGCCATCAAGGATAGCTTCGTCCTGCATGGACTCGCCGCGAACCTCCAGAACGAAGACGTCGCGGGACCGCGTAAAGTCGGCGAGGGAAATGGTTTCCGGATTTTCCAGAGCTTCCACGGGCCGGCCGGCGGCAATGCGTCCCACCAGCGGCAGCACGGTGCCGGAATTCCAGCCCAGAGCCTGCTTGAGCCCACCACGCGGCGGCAGCAGCTCGATGGAGCGGCTGCGGTTGTAATCGCGCTTGAGCAGTCCCTTTTTCTCCAGGTTGCTGATGTGCTTGTGAACAGTAGCCAGGGAGTTGAGCTTCAGCCCTTTGCCGATTTCCTCGAATGAGGGCGAGTGTTGATGCTCCTGCACGAAGCGGTCGATGAACTCGTAGACTTCCTTCTGCTTTTTGGTGAGCGACATCGCAGCCTTATTGTGGGCGAATAGAAGGCGAAATGTCAATAAACTTCTGAATACCCGGTGAACTCCGGCGCTAAGCCCTGGCGCTGTGAACGGGCGCGGAGCGTTTCACCGCGAATTCCGCCGCCGCGCTGAGGAAGCCAGTAATCAGAGGGTGCGGCTGCTCTGGGCTGGAGGATAGTTGCGGCTGAAACAGCGTGGCCATAAAGAACCGCTTTTCCGCGAGTTCCACCGCCCGCACTTCACCCCCCTCGCCGCGGGCAGCAACTCTTAAGCCCGCCGATTCCAGTTGCGGTACGTATTGGGAATTGACTTCATAGTTGCAAAAGAAGTGCTCGACCACCTCGTCGCGGCCATAGATTTGCCGCAGCCGGGAACCCGGTATCAGCCGAATTCCGGGGATCGGCCCACAGAGTTTGGGGTCAGCAGGGCCGCGTTGCGGCAGGGCGCAGGCCACCGGAGAAATGATGATATGTTGCGAGCGG
>DATGIY010000560.1:0-4054 GCA_035295475.1 Terriglobales bacterium | reverse complement strand
CGGAAGACATCCTGACCTACTCGGCACGGACGGGTATGGGACGCGACCGGCTGTGGCAACAGATTCGCACCGCCACCGCGGGAGGACCGGAACGCCCAGACAAGGACATGCCAGATGGTCCTCAATTAGGTTCGGAGCCCCGCCTGTCCTAGGTGATAGGGGATCGAGGGTGAAGCTATCCAGCGGGTATTTAGCCCTTACCTGCAACCTGCATCTGCACAACGGCTTGCCTGAAATAATCAAGCGATAGCTTTAAGCCGGTCTCAAGATTGATTTTGGGCTGCCAGCCGAGCACGGAGCGGGCTTTGGTGATGTCGGGGCGCCGTTGCTTGGGGTCATCCTGGGGCAGTGGCATGAACCTAATTTCGCTTTTCGACCCGGTGACCGCCAGCACTCTCTGGGCGCATTCCAGAATAGTGAACTCGTTGGGATTGCCAATATTGACTGGTCCCGGTTCCTGCGACCAGGCCAGGCGCAGCAGGCCCTCGATTTCGTCGGAGACGTAGCAGAAACTGCGTGTCTGCCGCCCGTCGCCGTAGACGGTCAGTTCTTCGCCCAGCAGAGCCTGCTTCATGAAATTCGGGATCACGCGGCCATCGTTGATCTGCATGCGCGGCCCGTAGGTGTTGAAGATACGCACGATGCGCGTATCCAGCTTGTGATAGCGCCGGTAGGCCACGGTGGCCGCTTCGGAAAACCGCTTGGCTTCGTCATACACCGAGCGCGGGCCGATGGGATTCACCCGTCCCCAATAGGTTTCCTTTTGCGGATGCTCTTCCGGATCTCCATAACACTCGGAAGTCGAGGCCAGAAAAAATCTTGCTCCGTATGCTTTCGCCGACTCCAGCGCATGGAACGTGCCCAACGATCCCACCCGCAGCGTAGCTATGCCGTGAATGCTGTAATCCACCGGGCTGGCGGGCGACGCCAGGTGAAAAACATAGTCCACCTTGCCGAAATCAAAGGGCTCGCAGATGTCCTGCTGCCGCAATTCGAAACGGGGCTCGCGGCGCAAGTGTTCCAGGTTGTCGGTGTTTCCGGTGAGCAGATTGTCCACCGCCAGGACCGAGTGTCCTTCGGCCAGCAGAGCATCGCATAGATGGGAGCCCAGAAATCCGGCGCCCCCGGTCACCATGGCGCGTAATTTGTTCATGAGAGCTTCAGCGGGATCCCGGAGCGCTGCTGGCGTTGGCTGGCTGCGAATTGGGCGCCATCAGCGGGCGGCCCACACTGTAATAGAAGAAGCCGAGGGCTGCCATCCGCTCCGGTTTATACAAGTTGCGTCCGTCGATCACAATGGGATAGCGCAATTGCTCGCGCACTCGCTCCAGATCCAGAGAGGCAAACTCCTCCCAGTCAGTCAGCACCAGCAGAGCATCGGCGCCATTGATAGCTTCGTAGGCATTGGCGGCGAAAATAACTCGCTCGCCCAGAATTTCCCTGGCTCGCTCCATGGCGGCCGGATCATAGGCAATGACCTGGCTCCCTTCCTTGATCAGCAGCTCTACTAACGCTACCGCCGGGGATTCTCGTACATCGTCGGTGCCGCCCTTGAAGGCCAGTCCCAGTACGGCGAGCCGTTTGCCTTTTAGAGTCCATAGTGCATTGCGAACCTTGCGCAGGAAACGCTGCCGCATGTCCTCGTTAATGCGGATCACTTCATCCAGCAGGCTGAAGTCATAACTGCAGTCCCGGGCCACGGCGCGAAAGGCCATCAGGTCTTTGGGGAAGCAAGATCCCCCATATCCGATTCCGGGACTCAAAAAGCGCCGCCCGATGCGGGAGTCGGTGCCGATACCTTCGCAAACCTGGGCCACGTCCGCACCTACGTTTTCGCACACACTGGCGACCGCGTTCACAAACGAAATCTTCATGGCCAGAAATGCATTGGAGGCGTGCTTGATCAGCTCCGCGCTCTTGGCGCTGGTCACGATCAGGTAGGGAGGGACCACGGCTCCGTCCGGACCGGGAACCGCATCCTTCGATTTGTAATAACTTCCGTCAGTCATGGGCCGGTAAATTTCGCACAAAATGCCGGCGCAGCGCTCATTATCGGCGCCCACTACGATGCGATCGGGATACAGAAAATCAGTAACCGCGGTTCCTTCGCGCAGAAATTCGGGATTGGAGGCCACGTCGAACGAGCTCTCGACCGCTCCGTTGAGCAGCATGACCTTGCGTACCCAGGTATTGGTGTAGACCGGGACGGTGCTTTTCTCCACTACCACCTTGTAGCCGCCGTTCACCGCGCCCGCGACTTCCCGCGCCACCGATTCCACGTAGGAGAGATCGGCTTCGCCCTCTTCCGTGGGCGGTGTGCCGACCGCGATGAAGATGACCGCGCTGTCCTGCGCGGCCTTGCCCAGATCGCCGGAGAAGGTCAGCCGCGAGCCGCGGTGCTTCTGCAGCAATTCCGGCAGAAAGCGCTCATGGATTGGCACCTCGCCCTTTTGCAAAGCGCCCAGTTTGGCGGCGTCGTTGTCCACCAGCACCACATCGTGTCCCAGCTCGGCAAAACAGGCCCCGGCTACCAGCCCGACATATCCCGATCCCACTACTGCAATTCGCATCTACTTACCCTGCCTACTAGAAGCTAGAGGTTTGTTCCCAAGTTGCCCGGCGGCGGTGCAATGCCCTGACGGCAAATTTGCCTTTACCCACATTCCGCACGGCGTCGCCCCATTCTTAGCGAGCGCTGTAATACTCTACCAGCTTACCTTCGCCCGCAAAAGGTAAGCCTTTCACGCGATTTTCCCGTATCATGCAGCCATGGCTAACTACCTGGTCACGGGGATTGCGGGTTTCATCGGCTCCAACCTGGCGCGAGCCTTGCTTGCGCAGGGAGACAACGTTCGCGGCATCGATAACTTCTCCACCGGCAAGCGCGAGAATATTACCGCCATCGCGGACTCCCTTGATTTTCGCCAATGCGACCTGCTCGATCCCGAGGCCCTGCGCCAGGCCTGCCAGGACATTGATTACGTGCTTCACCAGGCCGCCATTGCCTCTGTTCCCCGTTCCATCGCGGATCCCGCCGACTCGAACCGTGCTAACGTGGATGGCACGCTCAACCTGCTCATCGCTGCCCGCGATGCCAAAGTGAAACGCGTGGTCTTTGCCGCCTCTTCGTCCGCCTACGGCGATACCCCGACCTTGCCCAAGCGCGAGGACATGCCTTCCAATCCCATCTCGCCTTATGCTGTTTCCAAACTGGCGGGCGAACTCTACATGCAGTCGTTTTATCGCGTTTATGGGCTGGAAACCGTCTGCCTGCGTTACTTCAACATTTTTGGTCCCCGCCAAGACCCTAACTCGCCCTACTCGGGCGTGCTGGCCAGGTTCATCACTCATATGCTGCGCGGTGAACCACCCACGATCTTCGGGGATGGCGAACAAAGTCGCGATTTCACCTATATAGACAATGCTGTGGCTGCCAACCTGGCCGCCTGTACCGCTCCTGCAGACCAGGTTGTAGGGCGTACCTTCAATATTGCCACCGGCCATCAGGCCACTCTTAATCAGACAGTTGAACTGCTCAGACCTCTAACCGATTACCAGGGCCCGGTAAAGCACAGCGCTGAGCGGGCCGGAGATATTAGGCATTCCTTCGCCGATATTTCCTTGGCACAGAAGAACTTAGGCTACCGTCCCAAAGTCGCCTTTGAGGAAGGCCTGCGCCGTACCGTCGCCTGGTACCGGGAGCAGGGCGCGTCTCCCAGCCTCCTGGCTACACACTCCCAGCCTGCTCATTGAGCCGTATAGCGGGATAAAGCGCTATCGGCCATACGTGCTATTACTTCGGTTATCTTCGGCCCCGCTTCCTCGCCGCTTACCATCCAAAGCGAATATGACGCTGGAATCGATCGTTGTCTGCAACGACTGGCAAGCGATCAGCGTGCTGGGCGGTGTGCTGGGTAACCTGCGCATCGGGGTCCACGTCGATTCCGAGCCCAGGAGCGCGCGCGACCGGCTGACGCACTCCAAGTTCGACGCCGTCATCGTGGATTGCGAACTGCAGGGCGCTGCCGATTTCCTGCGCAACTTGCGCGCTCAA
>DATGIY010000559.1:0-2833 GCA_035295475.1 Terriglobales bacterium | reverse complement strand
AAGCATTGTGGATACCTCCGCTTTCGATCGGTTTCTCGACGAGTGCGTCCTCGGCTCCTATCGGGCCGCGGTACGGGTGGGGGAGATGGCAATGCGCGAGTTGACCAGGGTTGCTGCTGCCGGCCCCTGGTGGAGCGAGCTACTGGAATATGAGCGCCTGTTTTTCTTGCAAGCCGCGACGGCGGAGAACGCCGCCCCCGCGGAATCGCTCCGAGCCGGCCCCAGCGCCTGCTGCCGAACATTTTGCTGGTATTTACCCGACCTCCTACGCCGGCTGAAATCCGGCGAACCGGTGGACGAGGAACTGCAGCAGGATGTGACACTGGTCTTCTCGCGTTCCCATGATGGGCGCATTTATGTGGCCCAGGTGGATGAAATTACCGCCGCCGTCTTCCATGCCGCCGACGGCAGGCGTAATCTGTTGCAGATAGCGGAAGCGACATCGCTGTCTTCCGCCGAGGTGCAGCGCACGGCAGATGCGCTCAGGCAAATTGGCGCTCTGGTCACTTCGTCCCGCGCCTAGGAGCCGAGGGTACAGTAACCCCCTACTGCGAAATGGGTCGGGTGTAGCTCGAAGTGTCAGCTCAGGAGGCGACGATCGCGAACACCATCCTTTGCGTCAGCGATCAGGACGTCGTGCTCCGCATGCGCAAGCTGTTGCTGGAGCATGAAGGATTTCGTGTGCTTACGGCCATCGGAGAAAAAGCCGCCGAGCAGTGCTTGCGTGGCGAGCAGGTTGGTCTTGTCCTTTTGGACTACGGTGTGGCCGAGGCGCAGCGAGTGGCGGCGCGAATTAAAGCTCTGAATCCTGGGTTGCGTATCGTTCTCATTTCCTTCAGTCCCAGTCTCCCGCGCAGCCTGACCGGCCTGGTGGACGCGTGGGTCAGCAAAACTCGCAGTCCCGATGTTTTGTTGCGGAAGATTGAGCAGCTGCTAGGCAAGCGAGGCGAATCGCGGGCGTGAACCGTTGCGGAGGTCAGGCCAGCAGGCGGGTGCAGTCTTTTTCCCAGCCCGCAAGAACCGAATCGAGAAAATCGCTGTCGTAACCGATGTGTTCGAACTCGTCCGACTCCGGAACCGGCTGCACGAAAACAAAGGTTGTCGAATCACCACAGCTCCGGCAGCTGGGAAAGGTCTCGCCCTCCCATAAAACTGCCTCATGATTGGCGCGGTGGCGCTGATGGCTGACTTTGTAGAGCCCCGATTGCTCGACCGTTTCTCCGGCGCGCTTCATATAGCGTCTCCTGCTCTGTCCAGACTAGTTGCTTGGATGCGTCGGCGGAATGGCACACGAGTGCTAAGTGCAGGTCGCCCACCTGAAACGTTTATCGCGCGCTATGTGGGCACGAAGCCCGGAATCGTGCTTTGTGGCTTATAATCGGCGTTTCGGCCGTGCGAAGGAGAGCCCATGAGGACAACGGGACGCAAGATTTTGCTGGGATTGTTTTCCGGATTCATGGTGGCTGGCGTCACGATCGGCCTGGATCTGGCTTTTGTCCGCTTCGACCATTTATTGGCGCACTTGGTGATCGCGGGTGGCATTGCCGGGCTGCTGACCATCATTTTTACATTAGCCCTGCAGCTCAAGCAGGAAGAGCAACACTATCTCTTCGCCGCGGAACGCGCCGCCATTCTGGCGGAAGTGAATCATCACGTGCGCAACGCCATTTTTCCCTTATGCGTGGCCGTGCAGCGCTCCGGCGATCCCGAGGCATCGCGCCTGGTCACCGAATGCGTGGAACGAATCAATATGGCTCTGCGGGATGCCTCGGTGGATGCCACCGTCGGCCGCTACGCCCGCACCCGCCCCGAGCCCAAGACCCAAAAAGCGGCTGCTTAGGAGCGTAAAGAACGTCGTTTACGCCGCCGCGCCCTGCGCCGCTGGTGTGCACTCAACCTCGCTTCGCCGCGTCCAGAAATATACCGCAAATGCCACGCCGCTCAACGCCAGGGCAATTCCGAATTCGGTGGTGTACCACAAGGTGCGGCCGGTATTACGCATCAGGTTGTCGAAGATGGCCTGCACAAACAGATTGTGGCTGGCATGGAGCAACGCCGCCGGCCACAGGCTGCCCGATTTCAACCTCATCCAGGCAAAGATGAAGCTGATGGCAACTACCATCAGAGTGAAGCAGCCCAGTGCGTACCAGCGGTTGGTGCCGGAGTTGTAATCGGCGAACAGCAGCACCGGGCTGTGCCACGCCGCCCAGATGATGCCGCTCAGTAAACTCAGTTTTGTAAACGACATCTGCTTGGCCAGCTCCGGAACCAGGAAGCCACGCCAGCCAATCTCTTCCCCCAGGGCGGTGGAAAGGCTGCGAATCATGCCGCCGGTGGCGAGAATCAGGATGTAGAGGGTGAGCGAGCCCCACGCCGGCATGCCCCGCAGGCCGAACTGCTTGGCCACCACGCCCACGAACTGGGAATTCCAGCCTCCCAAACGCAGCGCCCACACGCCACCGTACGCGACAGCGGCGTAGGCCAGGGGCACGAAGTAGGCGGCGGCGATGTAGCGGTTCTTTGGCCAGCGCCAGGCGAGCGATCGGACGCTTCGCCCCGGCAGGCGGCAACTTACCACCGCCGCCAGGGCTGGGCACCACATGACGCCTACGACCATCAGGCCAAAAGCCATAGCCAGGTGGCCCGACCAGATGATCAGGCCCCAGAACACTGAGCTGAAAGCGAGCGTCAGCAGGAGGTAAAGGTAAGTGGCTCGTGCGGGAGTGTCGCGCATTTTTGTTCGCGCTATTTTGCGGCGCAGGGTAAGGCAAGGTCAAACGCTGAGATGTTGAGGAGGGACAGGGGGCTTCGAAGCTTCGCAACGTCACAAGCA